>NZ_JBFPJR010000050.1:0-21735 GCF_040838215.1 Nocardioides eburneus
CGGTGCCAGCCGAACTCCATCATGGCCCGCCTGATCAGCCGGGGCGACACGCCCACCTGGGACCTCGTGTCCCGTTCGACACCGAAGGAAGAGCTCGTGAGCAAGCGTACGTACCAGCCGAACAACCGTCGCCGCCACAAGGTGCACGGCTTCCGCCTGCGCATGCGCACCCGCGCCGGGCGCGCGATCCTGTCGGCGCGCCGCCGCAAGGGCCGCAAGAGCCTCACCGTCTGACGCGGGCTTCGCCCACCACGCCGCGTTGTTGCCCCGGCCCCACCGGCTGACGGACGCCGAGTCGTTCCGCTCAGCGGTACGCCGGGGTCGTCGTGCCGGCTCGAAGAGCCTGGTGGTCCACCTGCTCCCCGGGGAGGACTCCGGGCCGGCGCGGGTGGGCTTCGTGGTGGGCAAGTCGGTCGGCCCAGCTGTGGTCCGGAACCGTGTGAAGCGCCGACTGCGCCATCTGGCCCGGGAGTCCCTGAGGGAGCTCCCGGGCTCTGCTGTGCTTGTGGTGCGTGCGCTCCCCGCGTCCGCGGAGGCCACGTCTTCGGAACTCGGCGACGACCTGCGCCGTTGCCTTTCACGTGTGCTCACCTGAGGTCGGCCCGTGAAGTATCTGCTCATCGGACTGCTGCGGCTCTATCGGACGTTCATCAGCCCTCTCTACGGCGACGTCTGCAAGTACTACCCGTCCTGTTCCGCCTACGCGTTGGACGCGGTGCGCGAGCATGGCAGCGTGAAGGGGTCCTGGCTGGCCGTACGCCGGGTGGCGCGCTGCCATCCCTGGGCGAAGGGCGGGTTCGACCCGGTGCCACCATCGCCTCTCCACCAAGACCGTCATTCCCGCGTCCGCGGGAGCAGCACTACTCGAGGAGCCTGATTCCGTGGGAGCCATCGGCGATCTGTTCGGAGCGATCGCGACACCCCTCTACTACGCCATCTCCGGCGTCATGCTGGTCTGGCACAAGCTCTTCACGGGCGTTTTCCAGATCCCAGCCTCGAACGGCTGGTCCTGGGTCCTGGCGATCATCGGCCTGACGGTCACGATCCGGGCGCTGCTTATCCCGCTGTTCGTGCGGCAGATCAAGTCGAGTCGCAACATGCAGCTGATCCAGCCCAAGGTCAAGGAGCTGCAGAAGAAGTACGGCCATGACCGGCAGAAGCTGGCCGAAGAGACGATGAAGCTCTACAAGGAGACGGGCACCAACCCGTTCGCCTCCTGTCTGCCGCTGATCCTGCAGATGCCGGTCTTCCTCGTGCTCTTCCGCCTCATCAACCATGCGGCGCACGGCACCGCCAAGGGCTTCCTCTCCGGCGCTGACGCCGACCACATCCACGACGCGGCGATCTTCGGGGTCAAGATCTCCGCCACCTTCAGCGGGTCGGACACGGTCGGGCCGAAGATCCTCGCTGCCATCCTCGTGGTGGCGATGTGTGCGACGACCTTTCTCACCCAGCGTCAGCTGATGGCGAAGAACATGCCGGCGGACGCGATGTCGGGCCAGTATGCCCAGCAGCAGAAGATGCTGCTCTACGTCCTCCCGATCGTCTTTGCGGTCTCCGGTCTCGCCTTCCCGATCGCGGCGATGCTCTACTGGACCTCCTCCAACATCTGGACGATGGGGCAGCAGTTCTACGTCATCCGCAACAACCCGGCGCCAGGCACGCCTGCCGAGAAGGCCAAGCTCGAGCGCGACCGGGCGAAGGCGGCGCGGCGCGGCCACGCGGTCGCGGCTGAGACCGGCGATGGGATCGTCCAGGGCACCGTCGTTGACGCGCCCGAGTCGGACCGGCGGCCGGCGCAGCGCCAGCAGCCGAAGAAGCAGACCCGCAGCCAGCGCAAGTCCGGCCCCAAGGCCGGGCAGCACCAGAACCCTCAGAAGAACGGGGAGAACAAGTGACCGACCAGACCACGCAGCCCGAGGTCGACGACGCGCGTGTGAAGCTCCTGGAACAGGAGGGCGACATCGCGGCCGACTACCTCGAGGAGCTCCTGGACATCGCCGACCTCGACGGTGACCTCGACATGGACGTCGAAGGCGATCGCGCCGCGGTGTCGATCGTCGGTGCGGAGCTGCAGCAGCTCGTGGGTCAGCACGGTGAGGTGCTGGACGCGCTGCAGGAGCTCACGCGCCTGGCGGTCTACCGTGAGACCGGCGAGCGCTCGCGGTTGATGCTCGACATCTCTGGGTTCCGTGCGGATCGGCGCGCCATGCTGGTCGCGCTGGCGCAGGAGACGGTTGCCACCGTGAAGGAGACCGGTGCTCCGGTGTCCCTCAAGCCGATGACTCCGTTCGAGCGGAAGGTCGTGCACGACGCCGTGGCTGCCGCGGGTCTCACGTCCGAGTCGTCGGGTGCCGAGCCGCGTCGCCACGTGGTGGTGCTCCCCGCGTGATGTTTCACGTGAAACGATGACGTCGTGAGCGACGTACACCTGACACCCTCCGCGCCGGATTCGGCGCGGAGGGTGTTCTCTTCCGAGACCCTTCCTCGCGCCGAGCGCTACGCGGCGTGGCTCGCCGATGCCGGCGTCGTCCGCGGCCTCATCGGGCCGCGGGAGGTCGCGAGGCTGTGGGATCGTCATCTGCTGAACTGCGCCGTCCTGACCGAGCTCCTCCCCCACGACGCCTCGGTCGCGGATGTGGGTTCCGGAGCCGGCCTTCCGGGGCTCGTCGTGGCGATCGCCCGTCCCGACCTCCGGGTCACGCTGATCGAGCCGCTGCTGCGGCGCACGACGTTCCTGAACGAGGTCGCTGCTGATCTGGGGCTCGAGAACGTCACCGTGGTCCGCGGCCGTGCTGATGTCCTGCACGGGACGCAGGTCTTCGACGTCGTCACCTCACGTGCGGTTGCTGCGCTCCCCAAGCTTCTGGCCTGGTCGATGCCGCTGGTTTCCCCGCATGGTGCACTGCTGGCGATGAAGGGCACCTCCGCAGCGGAGGAAGTGGCAGAGGCCGGTTCGACCCTCAGCGAGCTCGGCTGCGCGCCGCCGACGATCCATGTGCTCGGTGACGGTCTGCTGGAGAGCACCACCGTGGCCGTCCGAGTGGCTTGGGCGGATCCGACGCAGGTATCTTTGCCGTCTGCCGCGAAGCCGCAGTCTGGCTCTCGGGTGGGTGGCAAGAAGCGCAACAAGCGTCCGGCTCAGCGTCGGCGGTGAGTTATCCACCGGCGTTTGGCCTTCGCTGAGCGTGACTTTCCACAGACCGGCCCCATTCATCCACAGGACGAGGACATGCCGCAGGACGACGATCGCCCGCAGTTCACCCCTACGGAAGCCGGGTCCGGCCCCGATGTTTCACGTGAAACGCCGACGGAGGTTTCACGTGAAACGGCGCCTCCCAAGGTCGCGGTGAGGACGGCCGGTGATCTCGCCGACTACGCCGCGGGCATCGATGACGACCACACTCCCCTGGCGAGGGCGACCGAGCACACCATCCTCGCGAGGCAGAGCGCGCGGAACCGTCCGGCGATGCCGCGGCCCGCGGCCACGCGCGTCATCGTGGCGGCGAACCAGAAGGGCGGCGTCGGGAAGACCACGTCCACCGTGAACATCGCAGCAGCGCTCGTGCAGTTGGGCCAGCGGGTCCTCGTGGTCGACCTGGACCCGCAGGGCAACGCGTCGACTGCGCTCAACGTCGAGCACCTCCAAGGCACGCCGGGCACGTACGAGCTGCTCGTCGACGGCACTCCGCTCGCGGATGTCGTACAGCCGGCCCCGGAGCTCCCGGGGCTCGACGTCGTCCCGGCGACGATCGACCTCGCGGGCGCCGAGATCGAGTTGGTGAGCGTCGTCGCGCGTGAGGCGCGTCTCCAGCGCGCGCTCCAGGGCCACCCGCGCGTCGGCGACGCCGCCTCGGCCGGTGAGGACCGCTGGGACTATGTGATCGTGGACTGCCCGCCGTCGCTGGGGCTGCTGACGATCAACGCGCTCGTGGCCGGAGCGGAGGTCATGATCCCGATCCAGGCGGAGTACTACGCGCTCGAGGGGCTTGGCCAGCTGCTCAAGACGGTCGAGATGGTTCGCGCCCACCTCAACCCGGCGCTCACCGTGTCGAGCATCCTGATCACGATGTACGACGCACGCACACGCCTCGCGGCGGGCGTCGCGCAGGAGGTGCGCGAACACTTCGGCGATCAGGTCTTGCGCACCTACATCCCACGGTCGGTCCGGGTCTCGGAGGCGCCGTCGTACGGCCAGACCGTCATGACCTACGATCCGGGCTCACCGGGCGCGCTCAGCTACCTCGAAGCGGCCCGCGAGATCGCACGCAAGGGGGTACGTCGGTGAGCAAGCCGCCCGCACGTCGTGGACTGGGTCGCGGACTCGGTTCGCTGATCCCCACCGCGCCGGTTGTCAACGAGGACGTCCGCGATGCGGACCTTGGCGCTGGAGCGCCTTCCAGCGAGGCCGTGGACCTGGAGTCCGTCGCGCCCGTGAACGGCGCTCAGATCGAAAATCCGCCTCTGGAGCCGGTCCGAGGCGCCTATTTCGCCGAGCTACCGGTCGATCAGATCCGCCCGAACCGCGTGCAGCCCCGCCACGTCTTCGACGAGGAGGCGATGGCCGAGCTCGTCCACTCGGTGAAGGAGATCGGCCTCCTGCAGCCGGTCGTGGTGCGCCGTACGGGTCCCGACGCCTATGAGCTCGTCATGGGTGAGCGGCGCTGGCGCGCGACCCAGCAGGCGGGGCTCACGACGATCCCCGCGATCGTCCGCGAGACGGACGACACGGACATGCTGCGTGATGCGTTGCTGGAGAACCTCCACCGCTCGCAGCTCAACCCGCTCGAAGAGGCAGCCGCCTACCAGCAGCTCCTCGAGGACTTCGACTGCACGCACGAGGAGCTTGCGCAGCGCATCGGTCGCTCCCGCCCGCAGATCTCCAACACGCTCCGTCTGCTGCGGCTCTCGCCAGCCGTGCAGCGGCGGGTCGCCGCCGGCGTCTTGTCCGCGGGGCATGCGCGGTCGCTGCTCGGTGTCGACGACGCGGAGCGTCAGGATCGGCTTGCCCAACGCGTCGTGGCGGAGGGGATCAGCGTCCGCGCCTTGGAGGAGATCGTGGCGCTGGGCGAGGCTGACACGACTGCGGCACCGCGGGTGAAGCGCCCGAAGCCCGCGCCGCCGGGCCTCGACGAGATCAGCGATCGCCTGGCCGACCGGCTGGAGACGCGGGTGAAGGTCGACCTCGGCCGGAGCAAGGGCAAGATCACCGTGGAGTTCGCCACCCTGGAGGACCTGCAGCGCATCGTCGACATCATGGATCCCCGCAACCGCAGTGATAGACCGATCTAGCGGCTTGACGATGTGACGATAAAACGATTTGTCGACATATCGCCTCGAGCAGCGTGTCGCGTGGCGTCGTGACCGGCCGCGTCGCCCGGGATCGACACGAGCCCGTGCGGCGACGGCGATCGCACCGACGAGGCGGCTCCATCCGTGATCTGTTCGGTCATCGGCTCGCCGCCCGCGCCATCGAGCGCCGTACGGCCGCACGGTGAGGTGGTGTCGGCGCCGCTGAGCGTCGGCGCACAGGAGGATCTCCGCGAGGACAGGACCATGCGACCCGAGCGAAGCCCCCTCCTCGCCACCTGCACAGCCCTGGCTGCGCGATCAGCCGAGGACTCAACGGCGCGGGGCTGCCACGGCCACCCAGCACCACGGGCGGTCACAGGCAGAGGACGCCGGCCCGGGTCACTCCAGCGCGGTCACTGGGTGTCGGTGCTGGGGTGTTCCGTGCCTCGGATCGGCAGGCCCTGGATCGGGCCGGTGGCGCCGAAGGTCTCGCGCAGCTCGAGTTCGGCCTCGATGACGCCGGCCAGGCGGCGTACGCCCTCGCGGATCCGCTCCGGGGTGGGATAGCAGTAGGAGAGCCGCATCGCGGAGGAGCCGTAGCCGTCGGCGAAGAACGCGGTGCCGGGGACGTAGGCGACACGCGCGGTGACGGCGCGCGGCAGCATGCCCTTGGCGTCGACGCCCGGCGGGAGGGTCATCCAGACGTAGAAACCGCCGTCGGGGACGTTCCACCGGCAGGATGCGGGCATGAGATCGGAGAGCGCGTCGACCATCGCGTCGCGGCGCTCGCGGTACATCTCCCGGAACTGCTTGATCTGGCCCTGCCAGTCGTGCTTGGTGAGGTAGGCCGAGATGGCCATCTGGGAGAACTGAGGCGGGCACAGCGTGGCGCTCTCCTGCGCGAGCACGAGCTTCTCGCGCACGGAGTGGGGGGCGAGCGCCCAGCCGACGCGGAAGCCGGGAGCGAACGTCTTGGAGAACGAGCCGAGGTAGATCACGCCCTCCGACTCGTCGGCGCGCAGCGCGCGCTTGGGCTCGCCGTCGAAGCCGAGCAGGCCGTAGGGGTTGTCCTCGAGCACGAGGATGCCCTCGGAGCGGCAGATCTCAAGGATCTCCGGGCGCCGCTCGGCGGAGAGCGAGACACCGGCGGGGTTGTGGAAGTTGGGGATCGTGTAGAGGAACTTGATCGTGCGCCCGGCGGCCTTGGTCGCCGCGATCGCCTGGCGCAGCGCCTCCGGGACGAGGCCGGCGGCGTCCATCTCGGCGTGGACGACCTCGCACTGGTAGCTCTTGAAGACACCGAGCGCGCCGACGTAGGACGGGGCCTCACAGATCACGACGTCGCCCGGGTCGCAGAAGATCCGGGTGACCAGATCGACGGCCTGCTGTGACCCGACCGTGACGACGACGTCGTCGGGGTGGGCCTCGATCCCCTCCAGGCGCATCACGTCGGTGATCTGCTCCCGCAGCTCCGGGACGCCCTGACCGGAGCCGTATTGCATCGCGACCGGACCCTGCGAGGCGACCAGGTCCGAGATGGCGCCGCCGACGACGTCGAGCGGAAGCCCGGAGATGTTCGGCATCCCACCGGCCAGCGACACGACCTCCGGTCGTGAGGCGACCGAGAAGAGGGCCCGGATCTCCGAGGCCGTCATCCCTGCCGTGCGCGCAGCGTAACGATCGACGTAGGGGTCGAGACGGGAGCCGGGCGCGCGGGAAGGGGTGTTGTTCATGATGCCTCTAGCATGAAGGATGACACAGCCTCGCGGGGAGCCGGTCCGCGGGATGGAGGCCCAGATGTCGCGCAAAATACTACCCCTGACGCTCGACAGGTTCGCCGAGCTGACGGCGCCGTGCCGCACCTGCCTCTTCTGGGAGCTCGATCCGGTGCGTCGGCGCCACGTCAGCGCCAACGACGTGATGGCCGAGAAGGAGGCCTGGATCTCCGAGGTGCTCCGCGAGTGGGGCTCCTGCGGGCGGGTCGCGGTCGTCGATGGCGAGACCGTGGGATTCCTGATCTACGCGCCCCCGTCGTACGTCGGCGGAGCGGGCTGCTTCCCGACGGCGCCCGTGTCCGCGGACGCGGTGCTGCTCACCACGGCATGGATCGACCCGCGCCACGCTGGTGGTGGGCTCGGGCGGATGCTGATCCAGGGCATGGCGCGTGACCTGATCCGCCGCACGGACGTCCGGGCGGTCGAGGCGTTCGGTGACGTCGGCCCGTTGAGCGGGATCCACGGACGGCGCTGCGCGGCGCCGGCCGACTTCCTCGCCCGAGTGGGCTTCAAGACGCACCGCGCCCATCCCACCGCGCCTCGGTTCCGGATGGAGCTCAAGCAGGCCGTCACCTGGCGGGAGGAGGTCGAGGTCGCCCTCGAGCGGCTGTGGGGCGCCGTACGCCCGCCGCGACAGCGTCATCGCCCGGCGCCCGTGCCGGCCCACCACGAGCCGATGCCGCTGCGGCGGGACGACGCGCAGGATTCCCGGCGCGCACGCCCGACGTGAGGAGCGGACCGGTCCGCAGGGACCGGTCACGGTGGCCGCGCAGGTGCGCGATCCGGAAGGACCAGTGATCGTGTCCGGCGGTCGGAGTGGGTACCCGTATCCGTCCTGAAGATCGCCGACCGACCGGGAGGACCGATGAGCTCGGAGCAGCCAGAAACCGACGGCGCTGCGGCCAACGCGGACGTCGACACCGAGATCGGCAACGACCCGGGTGTCGATGAGACCAACGACGCCTCGAACAACGAGAGCTACCACGGCTACAGCGTCGACGACGAGACGCAGCCCCAGGACACGGGGGACAGCGTGGTCGATGACGACCGAGGCCTTGAGGACCCCCTGGACGAAGGCTATTCGCCGCCGGAGAAGTGGTCGGCAGCGCAACGGTTCGGGAACACGCCGCTCGAGGAGAGCATGGGTGAGTCGCTGGACCAGCGCCTCGAGCAGGAGCAGCCCGAGCCTGATCCCTACGCCGCAGCCGCGGATGAGGCGCGTCGCAGCGGGCTGGACGAACCGGATCCGGAGGTCGGCGATGCGCGTGCCGGTCGCCTGGTCGAGCCGGACGAGGGGGCGCGCACCGATACCGAGGAGGACGTGGTCGCCGACGACGTCGGTATCGACGGAGCGGGAGCCAGTGCCGAGGAGGCGGCGGTCCACGTCGTCGACGACGACGAGCTCTAGACAGGTGACGTCGAGGGACGGTGGGAGCGGGCCGCCGGCGTCGGCGTACGGAGACGCCAAGAGCCCCGGCGGACACCGCCGACCTGAGGAGGTCGACCGGCCCGCCGGGGCTCTCGCAGCGTCAGACGTGTGTCAGCCGATGAAGGCGGAGAGCTCGTTGAGGAGCGCCGCCTTCGGCTTGGCGCCGACGATCGACTTCACGACCTCGCCACCCTGGTAGACGTTGAGCGTCGGGATGCCCGTCACGCGGTAGGTCGACGGGGTGACCGGGTTCTCGTCGACGTTCATCTTGACGAAGGTGATCTTGTCGCCGTGCTCGTTGGCGATCTCGTCGAGGATCGGCGAGACCTGGCGGCACGGGCCGCACCACTCGGCCCAGAAGTCCACGAGGACCGGCTTGTCGGACTTGAGGACCGTCGCCTCGAACTCGGCGTCGGTCACGGCGGAGATGTTGTCAGCCACGATGGGAACCCTTCTGGAGTGGAACTGCTGGGAGGTCGTGTGGAGGTGGAACGCCCGTCGAGGGGGAGATGATTCCCGATGACGACGCCGTCCGGGACATCGAGTCCGACAGACGTACGCCGGCCGCCGGGTCCCGCGAGGGGAGGCGTCAGGCGCCCGCCGTCTCCTGGAGCTCGGTGAAGACCTCGGCGTCGGCCTGCGCCTCGGCCTCGCCCTGGGCGGACGCCGCGTGGGCGAGCTCGGCCAGGAACCGCTCGGCGTCGAGGGCGGCCTGGCAGCCCGTGCCGGCCGCGGTGATCGCCTGGCGGTAGACGTGGTCGACGAGGTCACCGGCAGCGAAGACACCGGTCAGGTTGGTCTCCGTGGAGCCCTCCTTGACCAGGACATAGCCCTCGGGGTCGAGGTCGACCTGACCCTTCACGAGCTCGGAGCGCGGGTCATGGCCGATGGCGATGAAGAGGCCGGCCGCCTCGAGATCGCGCTTCTCACCCGTCTTCGTGTCGACGATGGTCAGCGACTCCACGCTGAGGTCGCCGTTGATGGAGTCGATCGCGGAGTTCCACGCGATCTCGAGCTTCGGGTCGGCGAAGGCACGCTCCTGCATGATCTTCGAGGCGCGCAGCTCGTCGCGCCGCACCAGCAGCGTCACCGAGGAGCCGAACCGGGTGAGGAAGGTGGCCTCCTCGACGGCGGAGTCACCACCGCCGACGACCACGATCGGCTTCTGGCGGAAGAAGAAGCCGTCGCAGGTCGCACACCAGGAGACGCCCTTGCCGGAGAGCTCGTCCTCGCGCGGCAGCCCGAGCTTGCGGTAGCCGGAGCCCATCGCGAGGATCACGGCCTTCGCGTAGTGGGTCTGTGTCGCGGTCTTGACGACCTTCACGTCGCCGGTCAGGTCGACCTCGACGACGTCGTCGGGGACGAGCTCGGCGCCGAATCGCTCGGACTGCGCCCGCATGTTGTCCATCAGGTCGGGACCCATGATCCCGTCCCGGAAGCCGGGGAAGTTCTCGACCTCCGTGGTGTTCATCAGCGCGCCGCCGGCGGTGACAGAGCCCTCGAAGACGAGCGGGGCGAGACCGGCGCGTGCCGTGTAGACGGCGGCGGTATAGCCGGACGGGCCGGACCCGATGACGATGACGTTGCGGGGCTCGGTCGGGGACGAGGCGATGGGCATAGGGACACTCCGTGGGTCGATGACGCTGCCGTAACGGATCGTAGGTGAGGAAGATTCCCTCATCGAACGCGACGTGCGCCCAGCGGAAGACATGCCTGCGTGGGCCGTGACCCGGCTCAGCCGGCGCGCACGCCCGTGACGGACACCTCGGCGACCTCGCCGCGGAAGCCGTCGGCGACCTGGGGGAGCGCGGTCAGCCAGATGGTCACGTAGCGCCCCTTCGCCCCGTGCAGCGTCAGCTGGCCCGAGGTGCCGAGGCTGCCGCTGGCCGCCGGTTTGCCGGTCGGCGCGGCGCTCGGGTCGTCGTCGCTGACGTAGACGCTGACCGACGTCGGGCTGCCGAGGAGATCGAGGCGCACCTTGTCGACGGCGTACGTCGCCTTCAGGTCGAGCACGAGGCCGACCCCGGTCTTGAGACCGGGCGGGGGACCCAGCTGGTCGTTGTACGTCGACGTGCGCCACGTGGTGGCCTTGTCGCCGTCGACCGCGTAGTGGGCGAGGTCGGGATACTCCGCCGGCGGATTGCCGTAGGGGTCGAAGTCACGGACATCGACGTTGCGGACCGGCACGGACCGCTGCGTCGAGACGGACGGCGAGGCGGTCGGCGACTCGTCGGAGCCGCCGAGCAGCGAGCCGCCGTGGGTGGCGTTGTAGGCGAGGGCGATGCACACCACGAGCACGGCCGCGACGGCGATCGCGATGGCCAGCCGCAGCCAGCCGCGACCCGCGGTCGCCGCCCGCTCTGGCTCGTCCGCGATCACCTGCGGGCCGGAGCCCGACCACGGCCAGTAGTCGGCCTCCGGCGCGCGCGTCGGCTCCGGCGCTCGCTGCGGGACCCGGGGTGGTGTGGGCGGCGGCGTGTCGCGCTCGGACGACGACCGCGGGGGTACGGCGGCGCGCGTCGGCTCCGGAGCGTGGCCCAGGGGCTCCTCGCTGCCGGTCCGCGGTCGGCGGGGCTCGTCGGCGAAGAGCGGCTTGGGTGTCGGCGGCTCGAGCGGCGGCGGCGGTGGGACGGGGTCGGAGCGCGGGACGTGCCAGTCGTCGTCCCAGTCGTCGTCGAAGGACGGCAGGCCCTCCTGGGTCGGCTCCGGCTCGGCGGACGGCTCCGACGACGCCGCGGCCGACCCGGCGGCGGGGGGCAGGTCGGACGGCAGCGGCGTCGCCACGGTCGGCTCGTCGAGGTCGGGGGCGGGCATCGCCTGGGTGGCGTCGGGGTCCTCGGTCGCGGGTGGAGCAGGGACGGACGGACCGGTCGCGGGCCGGGGAGTCCCGCCGAGGTCGGAGGCGTCGCCGACGTACGCCGCCAGGGCGCTGCCCAGCTCGCGGGCCGAGGGCGGCGCCTGCTCGGCGTGGGCGAGCACCCGGTCGCAGAGGTCGTCGAGCACGCGGGGGACCCCGGCCCGGACCTGTCGCGGCCGCAGCACGCGGTCGTGGGTGCGGGGGGCGGGCGGCACGCGGGAGGGGCTGCGACCGGCCCACTTGCCGGTGAGGCCGGCGTACAGGATGCCGGCGAGGTCGACCCGGTCGTCGTCGATCCGGCCGGGCTCGAGCCCGTGGAGCGCCGCCTCGACCGCGAAGCCGATGATGCGGACCGCCCCGAGCTCGTCGACCAGGACGTTCTCCGGCGAGAGCCGGCCGTGCGCGTGGCCCAACTCGTGGGCGTGCGTCAGCGTGTCGGCGACCTCCTCCGCGACCCAGGCGGCGCGTCGGGCCGGGAGCGGACCGCCGGCGGCCAGCAGGTTGTCGAGCGACGTGCCGGCGCCCCACTCGTTGACGACGTAGGCGATCTCGCCGGTCGTCTCGGCGTCGAGCACGCGCAGCAGGCGGGCGTCGCCCACGGAGGCGGAGGCGCGCGCGGCGTCCATGAGCCGGGGAGCACGGGGGTCGTCGGCACCGAGCACGTGGATGGCGACCGGGCGACCCAGGATCGAGTCGTCGGCCTTCCAGAAGCGACCGTCGCCGGACTCGCTCAGCAGGTCCGCGAGGCGGTACCTGCCGGCGAGGACGTCCCCAGAACGCGTCGACTCCATGGCGACCAGTCTCTCAGCGTCGTCCTAGCCGGCGCGTGATCTGCCCGACGACCGAGGTCATCTCGGTGAGCCGCATCGCCTGCGCGCCGAGAAGCAGCATGCAGACGTCGACGACGCCGACCGCCATCGTCTCAACGAGCGTGACGCCCCACGACGGCGACTCGTCATAGGTCAGCAGCGCGGCGTGGAACAGACCCGCGACGACGGTCGCGGCGGCCGTCACCACGACGAGGCGGACGAGGAAGCGCAGCAGCCGCCGACCGTCCAGGTCGCCGAGGAGACGGCGGAGGACGGCGTACGACGTCAGGGAGCCCACGAAGTAGGACGTGCCGTAGGAGACGGCGAGCGCGGGTGCGGTGTGGTCCGGCGACACGGAGCCGACGATCACCAGCGCGGTCACGATGTTGGTCGCCGCGATCGCGCACTGGATGTAGAACGCGGTGCGGTTGCGCTCGAGGGCGTAGAGGCCGCGGAGCATCAGGTAGTGGACGGTGAAGAAGACCAGCCCGGGCGCGAACAGCGCGATGGTGCTGGAGTAGTCGCGGTATTGGTCCGCGCTCGCGCCGTACCCGAACAGGAGTTGGGCGAGCGCGGTCGGCACAATCGGCAGCATCGCGGCCACGGGGACGACGACGGCGAGCGCCGAGCGGAGCGTCCCCGTCAGCGTGCGACCGAGGCCCTCGAGGTCGTTCGCCGCGGCGCGCGCGGAGAGCGCGGGCAGGATCGCGGTCGCCAGCGACACGGTGATGATCGAGTGCGGGACCTGGGTCAGCAGGAAGCTGTTGGAGTAGATCGTGTAGCCGGTGCCGTCCTTGCCACTGCCGCTGCCGGCCAGGATGGTGACCACGGTGTAGGCGATCTGGTTGGCGATGACGAAGAGCACCGTCCAGACGCCGAGCCGCAGCGTGTGGCCCAGTCCGCTGCCGCGGAAGTCGAACCGTGGCGAGAAGACGAAGCCGGCCTTGCGCAGGTAGGGCAGCAGGATGAGGAACTGGGCAACGATCCCCAGCGTCGAGCCCAGGCCGAGGAGCAGCTCCTGGCCGAACGAGTAGGAGCCCGTCCCCTGCGGGCCGAAGAAGCCCAGGTAGGACACCAGCACGAAGATCGAGACGACGTTGTTCGCGATCGGCGCCCACATCATCGGCCCGAAGCTGCCGCGCGCGTTGAGCACCTGTCCGACCAGCACGAACATCCCGTAGAAGAACACCTGAGGTAGGCACCAGCGGGCGAAGTCGATCGCCGAGGCGACCTGGGCGGCGTCGTGGTGATGGAAGTAGAGGTGGATGATCCAGGGCGCGGCCAGGACGAGCAGCACCGTGACCCCGCCGAGGAACAGGCCGGCGAGCGTGATGATGCGCTGGGTGTACGCCGTACCGCCGTCCTCGTCGTTGCGGAGCGCGCGGACCAGCTGCGGCACGAGCACGGCGTTGAAGACGCCGCCGGCCAGCAGGATGTAGAGCATGTTGGGGATCGTGTTGGCGACGTTGAAGACGTCCGCGTGGCCCGTGGAGCCGATCGCCGCCGCGAGCAGCGCCGAGCGAACGAAGCCACTGCCGCGGGAGACCACCGTGCCGGCGGCCATGACCGCGCTCGAGGCCAGGATCGACCGCGACGCACGGTGGCTCGGCTCGCCGCCGGCGCGGATCCGGCGCTCGTCCTCGGTGCTCGCCTCCGCGCTGTCGTCGGGGGTCTCCACGCGCACCACCGGGAGGCGCTGGGAGATCGGGACCGCGACCCGCTCCATGGTCGGGTCGGGCACCGGGTCGTCGTAGACCGGCTCCGGCGCGAGGCCGCCGGCGTACGACGGCGTCGGCTCCTCGCGGGGCGGCAGCTCGGCCCTGATCCGCTTCATCCGCGGATTCGTGTCGCTCATGATTCCTCTTCCACCACCCGGGGCCGGATCCGGCGATAGAGCCGGATCGCGATCGCGAGGAACAGCAGCGCGCAGCCCACGCCGACGAAGGACCAGATGACGACGCTGACCTGTGCGGAGCGGATCGGCAGCGAGGCGCCGCTGCCGACCGACGTACCGTCGGCGTCGGTGAGGTCGAGCCGGACGGTGTGCACGCCGTTGCGGGTCGCGCGCGCCGAGAGCAGCACGGTGCTGCGGGCCCCGGGGCCGACCTCGACGGTCTGCGGGCCGCTGACCGCGATGCCGTCGTCGGCGTGGGCGTGGAGGTGGAGCGACACCGGCTGGTCGAGGCCGTTGGCGACGGTCACCGCGAAGCGCCCGCTGTTGCTCGACAGCGTCACCGACGGCGGTACCTCGACGCTGATCTGGTCCAACGCGTGCTCGATGACCCGCCATGACCGGTCGGCGGCCTCCCCGCGGCCGCGGCGGGCGGCGTACGACGTCGACGTGAGCCCCTCCTCGAGCACGGCCGTCGCGACGGTGGTGTTGCGGCTGAGGATGGCCTGCAGGGTCCGCCCCGCGGCGAGCAGGTCGTCGACCGAGTCGAAGACGCCGGCGGGCAGCTCGGCGGCGCTCTCGGAGTGCGGATAGACGACCCGGTCGTCGGGGACGGTGGTGGCGCTCTCGCCGGAGACCGCGTCCTCGACCGTCGTGAGCGAGAGCCACGGCAGTGCGGAGAGCGCCGCGAAGAACCCGGGTGACGCGCCGGGTGGGGTCCACGTGTCGGGGAGCATGACGACGACCGGGCGGTGTCCGCGCAGCCGGAGCGCTGCCTGGGCGGCGATCCGCTGGCGGAGCGCGACCGGTGACCACCGGTCGCCGGGACCGGGACCGCCCGACGCCGCGGCGGCCGAGGTGAGGGCCAGCCGGTGACCGTCGACGAGGGCCACGGAGGGCTTCCGACCGCGCACCATCGCGTCGCTCACCAGGGTGAGCGGGCGGTCGGCGAGCAGGTCGATCGCGTCGCTGTCGAGATAGCCGGACGGCGGCGCGACGACCGGGACGCCATCGATCCCCAGCCCGTCGAGGACCGCCTTCGCCCGCTCCCGCGCGCTGGCGTAGAGGCTCCGGGCATGGACCGCGAGCGCGGGCAGGTCGGGGTCGGCGTACGGCAGGGCGAGGACCTCCCGTCCGGGCAGGGTCTCCTTGAGCCGGTCGAGCCAGGCCGACGCGACGCCGGCGGCCTCCTTGTCGAGCGCCACCTGCGCGGCGCTCTCGCCCGATCCGGTAGTCCCGTCGGTGGGGTCGTCGTCCGCGACGCCGCCGGAGCCGTCGGTGCTCGCGCCGTCGGAGGGGGAGGCGTCGCTGCTGGACGAGGAGCCGCCGGAGCCGCGGCCGGGGGTCGGGCCGAGATTGCGCGCCGGGTTGCCGGCGGCGAGCTGGCGTACGGCGTCCAGCACCGCCGGGTCCAGCAGGTAGCTGACCTGGGTGCTCGTGCTCGCGAAGGACACCAGCCGGCTCAGCCGTCCGTCGGCGCCGAGCTGGCGCACCCAGCCCGCCACGTTGGAGATCCGGCCGTCGGGCTGGTGCAGCACGCGGCGGCGGATCGGCAGGACGAGCGCGACCTTCTCCGGCGTCGCGTTCTTCTTCTGCTTCGCGACGAGGGGGAGGAAGGTCCGTGCGCGGCCGTCCGCGGTCGGCGTCCCGCCTGCGGCCGTCGGTCCGAGCGCGTGCACGCCGAACCAGTAGACCCCGGAGCCGCCGCTGCCGATCTCGTCGCGCAGCGCAGAGCGGGGGATGCTGAAGGACCACGCCACGGTCTCACCCGGAGCCACGTCGGGGATGGTGGCGTAGTGGCCCTCGCGGATGACCCGCTGGCCGACGACGGTGTCGTCGGGGAGCGCCACCTGGGCCGCGAGATCGGACTCCGAGGTGATCGGCGTGTCGCCGATGAACGGGTAGACGTGGATGTTGCTCCACGACGTGTCGTCGAGGTTGGTGAGCGTCCCGCTCACCTGGATCGGGCCCTTGCCGTTGAGCGTCGCGGCGTCGAGCGCATCGATGCTCACCGCGAGCGGGTCGGCCGGCGGCTCCGCGGCCTGCGCCGCCGGGGGCGCCACGACGCCGAGCACCAGCCCCAGCAGGAGCAGCACCCACAGGACCGGCCCGGCCGCACCTGCCGTCCGAGCCGTCGCGAAGGGGCGCGACAGCAGGGGAGGGCGGAGCATGGCGTCGAGGATATCGGCCGGCCCTCGCCGCCCTCTTAGACTGTTGCCCCGTGTCCGAGACCCAGCTTCCCCCGATCAGCGTCGCCGACGTCCAGCGCTCGGTGACGGAGACGCTGGACCGACTCGCCCCCGTGATCGAGCCGCTGGGCGAGGCGTTCGCCGCCGAGGGGTTCGAGCTGGCGCTCGTCGGCGGCCCGGTCCGCGACGCGATGCTCGGACGCGCCCACCACGACCTCGACTTCACCACCTCCGCGCGGCCCGACGACACCGAGCGGATCCTGAAGAAGTGGGCCAGCACGGATCGGCACGGTGCCACGTGGGACATGGGTCGTGCGTTCGGCACCATCGGCTGCCGGAAGGGTCCCTGGCAGGTCGAGGTCACGACGTACCGCTCCGAGGTCTACGACCCCACCTCGCGCAAGCCCGACGTCGACTTCGGCGACACCCTCGCCGGGGATCTCGGCCGGCGCGACTTCACGATCAACGCGATGGCTGTCCGGGTCCCCGGTCGCGAGGTGGTGGACCTGTACGGCGGCGTGGTGGACCTCGCCACCCGCGTGCTGCGCACGCCGGGCCGCCCTGAGGACTCCTTCTCCGACGACCCGCTGCGGATGATGCGGGCCGCGCGCTTCGCCGCGCAGCTCGGCTTCACGGTCGCCCCCGAGGTGGTCGAGGCGATGACCGCCATGGCCGACCGGATCTCGATCATCTCGGCCGAGCGCGTGCGCGACGAGCTGGTGAAGCTCGTCTGCGCGCCCTACCCCCGGCTCGGCCTGACCCTCCTCGTCGACACCGGCCTCGCCGACCGCGTCCTGCCCGAGCTGCCGGCGCTGCGGCTGGAGCGCGACGAGCACCATCGTCACAAGGACGTCTACGAGCACACCCTCACCGTGCTGGAACAGGCGATCGACCTCGAGTCGCGCCTGCCGGGCGGTGGCCCCGACTTCGTCACCCGCTTCGCGGCGCTCATGCACGACGTCGGCAAGCCCAGGACAAGGCGGTTCGTCGGGGACGGCTCGGTCACCTTCCACCACCACGACGTCGTCGGTGCCAAGCTGACCCGCAAACGGATGCAGGCGCTGCGCTTCTCCAAGGAGGAGATCGAGGACGTCAGCACGCTGGTCGAGCTCCACCTGCGCTTCCACGGCTACGGCACCGGCGAGTGGACCGACTCCGCCGTACGCCGCTATGTCCGCGACGCCGGGGACCAGCTCGAGCGCCTCCACATCGTGACCCGCGCCGACTGCACGACGCGCAACAAGAAGAAGGCCGAGCGGCTCGCGCGGACCTACGACGCCCTCGAGGCGCGCATCGAGCGACTCTCCGAGGCCGAGGAGCTGGCCGCGATGCGGCCTGCGCTCGACGGCAACCAGATCATGGAGGTCCTCGGACTCAAGCCCGGCCGCGAGGTCGGCGAAGCCTACAAGTTCCTTCTCGACCTTCGCATCGACGAGGGCGTCCTCTCCGAGGAAGAGGCGAGGCAGCGGCTGCTCGAGTGGTGGGCGGCCCGATGAGCGCTCCGTTGGACGACACCGGCTGGGCGCGGCACCTGCCGGCGGACGTGCCGGTCGAGGGTCTCGACCTGCTCGCGCAGGAGTCGCTGCCGCGCGCCTGGGCGGCGGTCTTCGCCCGCACTCCGCAGGCGCCGGCGGTCCGGGAGTGGGGCGAGGACACTTGGACGACGTACGCCGATCTCGACCGCGCCACCCGTCGGGTGGCCGCCCGGCTCGCGCGGGCCGGACTCCGCCGCGGCGACCGGATCATCGTCAGCGCCGGCTCCTCCCGCCGGCTCGTCGAGGCCTACGTCGGCGCGCTGCGGCTCGGGCTGGTCGTCGTCCCCCTCAACACCGCCTACACCCAGCGTGAGGTCGACTACGTCATCGACGACGTGACGCCGTCGGGCGCGATCGTGGACGACGAGACCCGCGCCGCGTGGATGGCGCGGACCGGTGTCGTCTGCGGCCCCGACGTCGACCTGCCCGACGGGCCCGAGGTCGAGGTCGACGCGGTCGGCCGTGACGACCTGGCGCTGGTCGCCTACACCTCCGGCACGACCGGCGCGCCCAAGGGCGCGATGCTCTCCCACGGCAACCTCCTCGCCAGCTCGGAGGCGATCCGGCTCGCCTGGCGCTGGACCGAGGCGGACCGGTTGCTGCTCGCGCTGCCGCTCTTCCACATCCACGGCCTCGGGGTGGCCCTCCACGGCACGCTCCTCGCCGGTGCCTCGGCGGTCCTGCTGCCGAAGTTCGACGCCGCGACCGTGGTCGAGGCGGCCGCGGGCGATGAGATGACGATGTTCTTCGGCGTCCCGACGATGTATGCCCGCCTGGTCGACGCCCCCGGTGTCGATGCGCTCGCCCGCCTGCGGCTCTGCGTCTCCGGCTCCGCGCCGCTCCCGGCCGACCTCCATCAGCGACTCGCCGACCGCGCGGGACAGCAGATCCTCGAGCGCTACGGCATGACCGAGACGATCATGACCGTCTCCAACCCGTACGACGGCGAGCGCCGCCCCGGCACGGTCGGCCACCCGCTTCCCGGTGTGGAGCTCCGGATCGGCCTGACCGAGGGCGACGAGGAGGTGCTCGTCCGCGGCCCGTCGGTCTTCCGCGGCTACTGGCAGCGTCCGGAGGCGACCGCGGAGTCGTTCACCGAGGACGGGTGGTTCCACACCGGCGACCTCGGCGAGGTCAGTGCCGACGGCTACGTGCGCATCAAGGGCCGCAGCAAGGAACTGATCATCTCCGGCGGCTACAACGTCTACCCGGCCGAGGTCGAGGCGGTGCTCCGCGAGCACCCGGCGGTCGGCGACGTGGCGGTGGCCGGGATCCCGTCGGCGGAGTGGGGCGAGACTGTGGGCGCGTGGGTCATCCTGCGACCCGACGCCGTCGGCTCCGCCGCGCGCCCGGACGAGCTCGCCGAGGAGCTCACGACCCACGCGCGCGGCCGGCTCGCGTCGTACAAGACCCCGCGCTCGATCAACTTCGTCGACGACCTGCCGCGCAACGCGATGGGGAAGGTGACCAGGGCCGCCCTGGTCCGCCCGGTCTGATCGTCCGGCCGGCGCAGCCGGTGATCGACCGAACCGGGACCGCACGGCGGACGGTGTTCCCACGATCTCTACTCGCGGCTAGGTTGCGGGCATGACTGCGACAGCCACGCCGCCGAACGAGCTCACCGCCACGGTCACCATCGCCGCTCCGCCCGCGCAGGTGTGGGCGATGGTCACCGACGTCGCCCGGATGTCCTCCTGGAGCCCGCAGGTGGTCAAGACGGTCGTCCTGGGCGGGCCGGTCCGCCTTGGCACCCGGTTCGTGAACATCAATCACCAGGGCTGGAAGCACTGGCCGACGAACGCCAAGGTCGTGCGCTTCACGCCGCACAGCGACTTCGCCTTCCGGATCGTGGAGAACCACACCGTCTGGTCGTTCCAGCTCGAGGCCACCGCCGACGGCGGCACCGCCGTCACCCACCGCCGCGAGACCCCCAACGGCATCTCGCTGCTCTCCCGCAGTCTCACCAAGCTGGCCTTCGGAGGTCAGGAGGCCTTCGCGGAGGAGATGGTCGAGGGGATGCGGCAGACGCTCGCGCGACTCAAGGCCGACGCCGAGCGCTGAGCTCGGGCGCCGCGGCGGGGCGTCGGCCGCAACGATCTGGTCTGTGCAGAGGCTTGCCGCAGATGACCACGGCCCCGGGGACCTGATGGTCACCCGGGGCCGTGTTCAGAGGATCACTCGCCCGCGATGAACTTCTCGAGCAGAGCGCGACCCTCGGTGTCCTCGATCTGGACCGGCGGGCTCTTCATGAGGTAGGCCGAGGCCGGGATGATCGGGCCGCCGATGCCGCGGTCCTTGGCGATCTTGGCGGCGCGGACCGCGTCGATGATGATGCCGGCGCTGTTCGGGGAGTCCCAGACCTCGAGCTTGTACTCCAGGTTGAGCGGGACGTCACCGAAGGCGCGGCCCTCGAGGCGGACGTAGGCCCACTTGCGGTCATCGAGCCACGCGACGTAGTCGGACGGGCCGATGTGGACGTTCTTGTCCTCGACCTTGCCGGCCAGCGGGCCGGTGAGGTTGGAGGTCACGGCCTGCGTCTTCGAGACCTTCTTGGACTCCAGCCGCTCGCGCTCGAGCATGTTCTTGAAGTCCATGTTGCCGCCGACGTTGAGCTGGTAGGTCCGGTCGAGGATGACGCCGCGGTCCTCGAACAGCTTCGACATCACGCGGTGGGTGATGGTCGCGCCGACCTGGGACTTGATGTCGTCACCAACGATCGGAACGCCCGCGTCCTCGAACTTCTTGGCCCACTCGGGGTCGGAGGCGATGAAGACGGGCAGGGCGTTGACGAAAGCGACGCCGGCGTCGATCGCGCACTGGGCGTAGAACTTGTCGGCCTCCTCCGAGCCCACCGGGAGGTAGGACACGAGGACGTCAACCTGCTTGTCCTTGAGGACCGAGACGACGTCCACCGGCTCGGCGGCGGACTCCTCGATCGTCAGCTTGTAGTACTTGCCGAGCCCGTCGAGGGTCGGGCCGCGCTGGACCTCGACGCCCGCGAAGGGGACGTCGGCGATCTTGATCGTGTTGTTCTCCGAGGCGTTGATGGCCTCGGACAGGTCCTTGCCGACCTTCTTGTCATCGACGTCGAACGCGGCGACGAACTCCACGTCGGAGACGTGGTAGTCACCGAACTTGACGTGCATGAGCCCCGGAACGGTGCTCGTGGCGTCGGCGTCCTTGTAATACTCGACACCCTGGACGAGGGAGCTGGCGCAGTTGCCGACCCCCACGATTGCTACACGTACCGAACCCATCAGGGCTCCTTCCTATCTGAGGTCACTTCCGCGCCTGCGGTGGTCACGTCGGCCCCTTCGAGGCCAGATGATGGCGAGGTGCGTGGCGTCTGCTCCTGCGGGTTGCGCTCCGCGTCGATGAGCTCGGAGAGCCACCTCACCTCGCGCTCGACCGACTCCACGCCGTGACGCTGGAGCTCACGGGCGTAGGAGTCGACCTCCTTCTGGGTCATGGCGAGCTGCTGCTGGATCCTGTCCAGCCGCTCCTGGAGCCGGCTTCGCCGACCCTCGAGCACTCGCAACCGGATCTCCATGTCGGTGCGACCGAAGAAGGCGAACCTGATGTCGAAGTTGTCGTCCTCCCACGCCGTGGGACCGACCTCCGCCATGAGCTCCTCGAACTCGCGGTGGCCGGCCTCGGTCAGCTGGTAGACGATGCGCTGACGCCGCGACACGGGGGCGGTCGTGGCCGTCGTCTCCTCGATGAGGCGAGCGCGCAGCATCTTCTTCAGCGTGGGGTAGAGCGAGCCGTACGACAGCACCCGGCCCCAGCCGAGCATCAGGTTGAGCCGCTTGCGCAGCTCGTAGCCGTGCATGGGTCCCTCGTGCAGCAGTCCGAGGACTGCCAACTCGATGGTCTCCGCGCGACGTGCCATGCGACATATCGTAGCGATATATCCGCGCGTTGCGAACGAGGGGCACATCGAATTTGCCTACGGGTG
>NZ_JBFPJR010000051.1:0-21662 GCF_040838215.1 Nocardioides eburneus
TGTGTTAAGCACGCCGCCAGCGTTCGTCCTGAGCCAGGATCAAACTCTCCGTTGAAAAACAACACCACACACAACCCAAAAGCCATGCGCGGAAGAGAAGATACCCGACAGGAGACACTGACAAAAAAACTTGCCAGAATCAATTGTCAAAGAAACCATCCCCTGCATCACAAAACACAGAAGACGGGGCATAAACAAACTAATTCGTCGACTATTTGACACACTGTTGAGTTCTCAAGAATCACACACACACGACGCACCAACCAGCCGGTCTTTGCTGTCGAGGCAACCTGCGTTAACTTAGCGGTCCGGGTCAGCCTCGTCAACTCGGCGGACTCGCCCAGCGTTCTCGAACTTCCCGAACCTGTCAGCGCGTGCGAAACCCGATCGGTTCGGCCTCTCGGCCCGACTCGTCGGCCCCGCTCGCGGCGACAGGAAGAACATTACACACCGCCTCCGGACGCATCAAATCGAGGCTCCCTCCCGGTTCGCGGCCTCCGCCGGAAGCCCGACCGAGGCACGTCCAGGAGCCTCCGGCCGGGCGCCGCCGCGCACTCAGTCCGGTCGGCGCCGGCCCTTCGCGGGCCGGTAGGCCGAGACGGTCGGATCCCCCGCGATCCAGAAGCGCCAGGGGCGTTCCGGCGCACCGCGCAGTCCGACGCGTGGGCCGGACGAGACCGGTCCGGCACACGCCCGGAGCTCCAGGCTCGGTCCGCCAGGGCCGAGGGCGGCGCCATTGTCTGCGAGCGTGAGGTCGAGTGCCCGGCACAGCCGCGCCGGGCCGCGCGCCAGATCGCGGTCGGAGGCGCCGAGGCGGCGCGAGCGGGCCTGCTCCATCCCCGTCACGACTTCGCCCGCCCGCAGCAGGACGGCCGAGGCCTCTCCCTCGGGACCGCACACCACGTTGGCGCACACGTGCATGCCGTAGGTGAAGTAGGTGTAGATCCGCCCGGGCGGCCCGAACATGACGTCGTTGCGCGGCGTCCGGCCGCGGTAGGCATGCGAACCCGGGTCCGTCGGACCGGCGTACGCCTCGACCTCGGTCAACCGCAGGGTCACGCCCCCGTGGGTCAGCAGAGCGCCGAGGAGGCGCGGCGCGACCTGCTCGACAGGTCCCGCGAGCGCCTCCTCGACGGATGTCACGCGAGGCGTTCCCGGAAGACCGCCATCCGTGCGCGCAGCTCGTCGAGCTGCTCGCGCACGCGTTCGGGGGCGGTGCCGCCGCGGCCGTTGCGGGACGCTACGGAGCCCTCCACGGTGAGGACGAGACGGACCTGCGGAGTGAGCGCCGACGAGATCGCGGCGAACTCCTCGTCGGTCAGGTCCGCGAGCTCGACCCCGCGATCCTCGGCGGCGCGGACGCAGGCACCTGCGAGCTCGTGCGCGATCCGGAACGGCGTCCCCTCGCGCACCAGCCACTCGGCGATGTCGGTCGCCAGGGAGAACCCCTGCGGTGCGAGCTCGGCCATACGCTCGGTGTTGTAGACGAGCGTCGCGATCTGGCCGGTGAAGGCCGGCAGCAGCACCTCGAGCGTGTCGAGCGAGTCGAAGACCGGCTCCTTGTCCTCCTGCAGGTCGCGGTTGTAGGCCAGCGGGAGCGCCTTGAGCGTGGTGAGGAGTCCCGTGAGATTGCCGACCAGCCGACCCGCCTTGCCGCGAGCCAGCTCGGAGATGTCGGGGTTCTTCTTCTGCGGCATGATCGACGAGCCGGTCGACCAGGAGTCGTGCAGCGTGACGAAGTCGAACTCCTTCGTCGCCCAGAGGATCACCTCCTCGGCGATCCGGCTCACGTCGACACCGACCTGCGCACAGACGAAGGCGAACTCGGCGACGAAGTCGCGAGACGCCGTACCGTCGATGGAGTTGGCTGTCGACCCCGTGAAGCCGAGCTCGCGGGCGACGAGCTCCGGGTCGAGGCCGAGACTCTGACCGGCGAGGGCGCCACTGCCGTACGGCGAGTCGGCGACGACACGGTCGTGCCAGTCCCCCAGCCGATCGACGTCGCGTAGCAAGGCCCAGGCGTGCGCCAGCAGGTGGTGGGAGAGCAGGACCGGCTGGGCATGCTGAAGGTGGGTGCGCCCCGGCATGATCGCGCCGAGATTGGCCTCCGCCTGCTGGGCGAGCGCGTCCACGAGGTCGAGGACGAGACCACTCACCACCCGCTGGTGGTCGAGGAGGTAGGACCGGAAGAGCGTCGCGATCTGGTCGTTGCGCGACCGACCGGCGCGCAGCTTGCCGCCGACGTCGGGACCGACCTCCTCGATGAGGAGACGCTCGAGGGCGCCGTGGACGTCCTCGTCGGAGGCCGCCGGACGCAGGGTCCCGGCGGTGTAGCGCTCGGCAAGGACGTCGAGCCCGCGGTGGAGCTCGTTCTCCTCATCGGCGGTGAGCAGCCCGGCGGCGCCCAGGGCCTTCGCGTGGGCGTGGGAACCGGCGAGGTCGTAGAGCGCGAGGCGCCAGTCGAAGTGGGTGGAGCGGGAGAGCGCCTCGAGCTCCGGCGACGGCCCGCCGGCGAAGCGGCCGCCCCAGAGCTTCCCCTCGTTGGTGGTGCTCAGCTCGGAGGTCTGATCGGACATCAGTCGGTCCCGAACTCCATCGCCGCAGCGTCGAGGGCCTCGTCGCCCGGCTCCTCCTCGGCCTCCGGGTTGCGGGCGATCTGGTCGGCACCACCGGCGGGGAGGGCACCGAACAGGGTGCCGTGCTCGACGAGCACCTGGCCCTGGTCGAGCGGCTGGCCGGCGTACAGCTCGAGCTTCGAGCGCGAGTCCGCGATGTCGAGGTTGCGCATCGTCAGCTGGCCGATCCGGTCCGTCGGGCCGAAGGCGGCGTTCTCCGTCCGCTCCATCGAGAGCTTGTCGGGGTGGTAGGAGAGCCCCGGGCCGTCGGTGCGAAGGATCGTGTAGTCCTCACCGCGGCGCAGCCGCAACGTGACCTCGCCCGTCACCAGCGAGGCGATCCAGCGCTGGATCGACTCGCGCAGCATGAGCGCCTGCGGGTCGAGCCACCGGCCCTCGTAGAGGAGGCGGCCGAGACGACGCCCCTCGGCGGTGTAGTTGGCGATCGTGTCCTCGTTGTGGATCGCGTTGAGCAGGCGCTCGTAGGCGGCCCAGAGAAGCGCCATGCCGGGGGCCTCGTAGATGCCGCGCGACTTCGCCTCGATGATGCGGTTCTCGATCTGGTCGGACATGCCGAGCCCGTGACGACCGCCGATCGCGTTGGCCTCCATGACGAGCGCTACCGCGTCGGGGAAGTCCCGGCCGTTGATCGCGACCGGGCGACCGGCCTCGAAGCGCACCGTGACGTCCTCGGCGGCGATCTCCACGCTCGGGTCCCAGAACTTCACGCCCATGATCGGCTCGACCGTCTCGAGCGAGACGTCGAGGTGCTCGAGGGTCTTGGCCTCGTGGGTGGCGCCCCAGATGTTGGCGTCGGTGGAGTAGGCCTTCTCCTTGGAGTCGCGGTAGGGCAGACCGTGGTCGACCAGCCACTGGCTCATCTCGGCCCGACCGCCGAGCTGCGTGACGAACTCCGCGTCCAGCCAGGGCTTGTAGATGCGCAGCTCGGGATTGGCGAGGAGACCGTAGCGGTAGAACCGCTCGATGTCGTTGCCCTTGAAGGTCGACCCGTCACCCCAGATGTCGACGCCGTCCTCGTGCATCGCACGGACCAGCTGGGTGCCGGTGACGGCGCGACCGAGCGGCGTGGTGTTGAAGTAGGCGCGGCCGCCCGAGCGGATGTGGAAGGCGCCGCAGGCCATCGCCGCGAGGCCCTCCTCGACCAGCTGCGGCTTGATGTCGATCGCGCGGGCGATCTCGGCGCCGTACTCCAGGGCACGACCGGGTACGCCGGAGATGTCCGGCTCGTCGTACTGCCCGATGTCGGCGGTGTAGGTACACGGGACCGCACCCTGGGCGCGCATCCACGCCACGGCCACGGAGGTGTCGAGCCCTCCCGAGAAGGCGATGCCGACACGCTCGCCCTTGGGAAGGGACGTCAGGACCTTGCTCACGTTGCTCTCTTACTCCTGTTCCGTGGTGGTGCCGGAGCCGGCCGGGGATCCGGCAGTCGACTCGGCTCTGGTGATGATCGTGTCGTGGTCGAGCGGCGACTGGTCCGCGAGGCCGAGGAAGCGCTTCGCGAGCTCGTCGCCACCCTGCGGGTCGCGGCCGATGACGAGGACCGTGTCGTCACCGGCGATGGTGCCGAGGATGTCAGGGAACTCCGCCTTGTCGAAGGCCGAGGCCAGGAACTGGGCGGCGCCCGGCGGCGTACGCAGGACGACGAGGTTGGCGCTCGCGTCGGCACTGACCAGGAGCTCGGCGCAGAGCCGCGCGAGCCGGAGGCGGGCCGCCGTGGAGGCGCCGGGCGCGATCGCGCGCCGGTCGCCGCCCTCGCCCGGGATGGCGTAGACCAGCGCACCGGCGCCCGCTCGCACCTTCACCGCGTCGAGCTCGACGAGATCCCGGGAGAGCGTCGCCTGGGTGACCTGGACACCATGGCCGGCGAGGAGGTCGGCGAGCTCGCTCTGGGAACGCACCTCGCGCGTGCCGACCAGCTCGACGATCAGCTGGTGGCGCGCGTTCTTGGTCGCCGGGCGCAGCGCCTGCTCGGTCATCGCCTCTCCCAGAGGAAGGCGAGGATCGCCTTCTGCGCGTGGCGACGGTTCTCGGCCTCGTCCCACACGACGCTGCGCGGGCCGTCGAGGACCTCGGCGGCGATCTCCTTGCCGCGGTACGCCGGCAGGCAGTGCATCACGACGGCGTCCGGGGCGGCGTGGTCGACGAGCTCCGCGGTCAGTGCGTAGGGGCCGAAGAGCGCCTCGCGCGCCGCCTTCTCCTCCTCCTTGCCCATCGAGACCCAGGTGTCGGTGACGAGGACGTCCGCGCCCGCGACCGCCTTGAGCGGATCGGTGTCGAGGGTGATGCTGCCGCCCGTCGTGGCGGCGATCTCCTCGGCCCGGTCCAGGACCTCCGGGGCGGGGGTGCAGCCCTCGGGCGCACCGAACCGCACGTGGATCCCGGCCATCGCGCCGGCGAGGGCCCACGAGTTGCCCATGTTGCAGGCGGCGTCACCGAGGAACGCGACCGTGAGCCCGGCGAGGCTCTGCCCCTCCTCGGCCCCGTCGTTGCCCTTGTGCTCGCGGAGGGTGAGCAGGTCGGCGAGGAGCTGGCAGGGGTGGAAGTCGTCGGTCAGCGCGTTGACGACCGGGACGCCGGCGTACGCCGCCATCTCCTCGACCGCGGACTGGGCGAAGGTGCGCCACACGATCGCGCCGGCCTGGCGCCCGAGCACGCGCGCCACGTCGGCGACGGACTCGCGTGCGCCGATGCCGGCGAGGCGACCGTCCACGACCATCGAGTGGCCGCCGAGCTCGGCGATGCCGGAGGAGAAGCTGGCCTGGGTGCGCAGGGTGGGCTTGTCGTAGATCGTCGCGACGGTCACCGGGCCGGCGAGCGGCTTGGTGGCGTAGGGGTCTGCCTTCATCGCCGCCGCGAGCGCGAGGACCTCGGCCTGCTCGGCCGGGGTCAGGTCGTCGTCGCGGAGGAAGCTGCGGGTCATGGGCGTCCCTCTTCGTGGGCCTGGTCGAGGATGGCCGGCCAGGCGCTCAGCAGCGCCTCGACGTCGTCCGAGGTGACGACGAGGGGCGGCACGAGACGGATCCGGTCCGGGGTGGCGTTGTTCAGGATGAAGCCGGCCTCGAGCGCCTTCGCGGCGACCGTGGCGGTGTTGCCCTCGGGCAGGACGACCCCGATGAAGAGGCCCTCGCCGCTGACCTCGCTCACGCGCGGGTCGGCGGCCAGACCGTCACGAAGCTTCTGCCCCAGGACGGTGACGTGCTCGAGTAGACCCTCCTCCTCGATGGTGCGGAGCACGGCGAGACCCGCGGCGCAGGCCACCGGGTTGCCCCCGAAGGTGGTGCCGTGGTTGCCGGGCTCGAAGAGCGTCGCCGCGCGACCGAGGCCGAGGCAGGCGCCGATCGGGAGACCGCCGCCGAGACCCTTGGCGAGGGTGACGATGTCGGCGACGACGCCGCTGTCCTCGTGGGCGAACATCCGACCGGTCCGGCCCAGGCCGGACTGCACCTCGTCGAGCCAGAGCAGGGCGCCGCGCGCGTCGGCGATCTCCCGCGCCTTCGCGAGGTAGCCCGCGGGCGGCACGATGACGCCGGCCTCCCCCTGGATCGGCTCGAGCACGATCGCGGCGGTCTCGTCCGTGACCGCCGCGGCAAGCGCCTCGGCGTCGCCGTACGGGACGAACGTGACGTCGCCCGGCAGCGGCTCGAACGGCGCGCGGTAGGCCTCCTTGGACGTGAGCGCGAGCGCCCCCATGGTGCGCCCGTGGAAGGCGCCGGACGCGGCGACGAGCTTGGTGCGTCCCGTCTTGCGGGTCAGCTTGAAGGCCGCCTCGTTGGCCTCCGTGCCGGAGTTCGCGAAGAAGACCCGGCCGGTCTCACCACCGGGCACGAGGGCGAGCAGCCTCTCGGCGAGCTCGACCTGCGGGCCGCTGGTGAAGAAGTTCGAGATGTGACCGAGGGTGCTCAGCTGCTCGGTGACGGCCGCGACGAGCGCCGGGTGGTTGTGGCCGAGGGCGTTGACGGCGATGCCGCCGAGGAAGTCGACGTACTCCTTGCCGTTCTCGTCCCAGACGTGGGCTCCCTCACCGCGGACGAGCGCCAGCTTCGGCGGGCCGAACGTGTTCATGAGGGCGCCGACGTAGCGCTCGCTGATGGTCGGGTCGGTCATGACGCGATCTCCCTCGCCTTGCGGGTCTTGGTCTCGACGCCGGTGAGCACCTGGGTGCCGACACCCTCGTCGGTGAAGAGCTCGAGCAGGACGGCGTGGGGCTCGCGACCGTCGACGACGGTCGCGCGGGTCACGCCGCCCTTCACTGCGTTGAGGCACGCGGCCATCTTGGGGATCATCCCCGACGCCAGCGTCGGCAGGATCTCCTCGAGCGCCTCGGGGCTGATCTCGCCGATGACCTCCTCCGGGTCCGGCCAGTCGAGGTAGAGACCCTCCACGTCGGTCAGGACGAGGAGCTTCTCGGCCTTCAGCGCCACGGCCAGGGCCGCGGCCGCCGTGTCGGCGTTGACGTTGTAGACCGTCCCGTCGGCGTCGGGCGCGACACTGGACACCACCGGGATGCGGCCGGCCTCGATGATGTCGAGCACGGACTCGGGGCGTACGCCGACCACCTCGCCGACCAGACCGAGGTCGACCTCCTCGCCGTCGACGACGGTGCTCGCCGGCTCGGCGGTGAACAGGCCGGCGTCCTCGCCCGAGAGGCCGACCGCGAGCGGGCCGTGGGAGTTGATCAGTCCGACGAGCTCGCGCTGCACCTGGCCGACGAGCACCATCCGGACAACGTCCATCGCCTCGGGGGTGGTCACGCGGAGCCCGCCGCGGAACTCGGACTCGATCCCGAGCCGGCCGAGCATCGTCGAGATCTGGGGGCCTCCGCCGTGGACGACGACCGGCTTGAACCCGGCGAAGCGGAGGAACGCGATGTCCTCGGCGAACGCCTGCTTGAGCGTCTCATCGGTCATGGCGTTGCCGCCGTACTTCACCACGACGATCTTGCCGTGGTAGCGCTTCAGCCAGGGCAGCGCCGCGGCGAGGGTGCGGGCCTTCGCCGGGTCGGGCTTGCCGGGATTGTGGGACACGGTGTCGAGGTCGATCGTGCTCATCAGGCGTGGACGGTGCTCTCGTGGGAGGAGGTGGACGCGGGGGTCGGGAGGGAGTCGAGGAGGTCGGCGAGCGCGGCGGCCAGGTCGGCGACACCCGGCCGGATCGCCGAGGCGCCGCTGGCGAGGAGCAGCGCCCCGCGCTCGGCCCACGGGACCGAGTCCAGTGCCTGCGCGAGCGCCGCCGCAAGGTCGGGCGCGGGGAGCGCCCCGTCCGTGAGGAGTACGACGCCGTGGTCGGTCGCGAGCGCCGCGAGCCGGCAGCCGGCGTACTCCCGACACACGGGCGGGTGCGCGGGCCCGGGCAGGACGGCGACGTCGATCGCGCCGATGCCGTGGCGCTCGGCGACCTGCTCGGCCACGGCGTGCACGTGCTGGAAGCCCGCCGGACCGACCACGAGGTCGTCGTCCGCGACGCGCGGGTCGAGGACAACGACGCGCAGCCCGCCGTCGTGCACGACCTGGCGGGTCCACAGGACGGCGTTGGCCTCACCGGAGAAGACACCGGCCGCCTGTGCAGGGCCGTCGGCGATGAGGACCGCGAGGTCGCCGTCGGTGGCGTCGGCGAAGCCCGGGACGGTCACGGCGCGACCCCGACGGCGGTGAGGCCGGTGGTCTCGTCGAGCCCCAGCGCGAGGTTCATCGACTGGATCGCCCCACCGGCGGTGCCCTTGGTGAGGTTGTCGATCACGCCGACGGCCACGAGCCGGCCGGCGGCCTCGTCGACGGTCACCTGGATCTGGACGGCGTTCGAGCCGAGGACGGACTGGGTCTGGGGCCACTGGCCCTCGGGCAGCACGTGGACGAACGGCTCGTCGGCATACGCCTTCTCGTAGGCGGCGCGCGCGTCCTCGGCCGTGACACCGGCCTTGAGCGGCGCCGAGCAGGTGGCGAGGATCCCGCGCGGCATCGGCACGAGGAGCGGGGTGAACGAGACCGACACGGTGCCGTCGGTGAGGGCGGAGAGGTTCTGGGTGATCTCCGGGGTGTGCCGGTGGACGCCGCCGACGCCGTACGCGCTGGCGTTGCCCATGATCTCCGAGCCGAGCAGGTGGGCCTTGGGGCTCTTCCCGGCGCCGCTCGTGCCGGACGCGGCCACCACGACGACCTCGGGCTCGACGATGCCGGCGTGCACCGCGGGGGCCAGGGTGAGCGTCGAGACGGTCGGGTAGCAGCCGGGGACGGCGATCCGGCTCGTCCCGGCGAGCTTCTCCCGGTGGCCCGGGAGCTCGGGCAGACCATAGGGCCAGGTGCCGGCGTGGTCGCTGCCGTAGAACCTCTCCCAGGCCTCCGCGTCGGCGAGCCGGAAGTCGGCGCCGCAGTCGATCACGACCGTGCCTTCCGGCAGCTGGGCGGCGAGCGCGCCCGACTGGCCGTGCGGCAGCGCCAGGAAGACGACGTCGTGACCGCTGAGTGTCTCGACCGTGGTCTCCTCCAGGATCCGGTCGGCCAGCGGCAGCAGGTGAGGCTGGAGTGTGCCGAGCCGCTCCCCCGCGTTGCTGCCCGCCGTCAACGCACCGATCTCGACCTCGGGGTGGCCCAGGAGGAGGCGAAGGAGCTCCCCTCCGGCATATCCACTGGCTCCGGCGACGGCAACGCGCTTCGTGGTCATATGCATGAATATACATGACCATGCATGACCTTGTGCAAACCGTCCGGTTCATGGACGCGCGGACGGCGGCTACCGTCACAGGATGGCCCAACTTCCCTACCCCGAGTATCTCGCCCACATGCGCGCCGACTCCGTGCGCTTCCGCGAGCTCCTCGCCGACTGCGACCCGAACGCCCCGGTCCCGAGCTGCCCGGCGTGGACGGCGGCCGACCTGCTCTGGCACCTCGGCGAGGTGCAGCACTGGTGGACGGCGATGGTCGTCGACAGACCGGCGGGGCCCGACGCCTACCAGGAGCCGGACCGGCCGGCGACGTACGACGGGCTGCTGTCCTTCTACGACCAGGGGCTCGACGGGCTGCCGCGGGCGCTGGCGGCCGCGGACCCGACCGAGGAGGCCTGGAGCTGGTCGTCCGACCCCGGCCACCACCGGGTCGGGTGGATCGCTCGGCGCCAGGCGCACGAGGCGCTCATCCACCGGCTCGATGCGGAGCTGACGACCGGCGACGTGACCGCACTGGATCCCACCCTCGCCGCGGACGGGGTGGCCGAGTGCCTCGCGGTGATGTACGGCGGTCTCCCACCCTGGGGCACCTTCGACCCGCTCCCCCGGCACGTCGAGTTCCGCATGCCCGACGTCGGCACGTCGGTGTGGGTGCAGCTCGGGCTCTTCTCGGGCCAGCCGCCGGAGGGCGAGCGGATCGATGGTCAGCCAGACCTGCACGTCGTCGAGGAGCCGGGCGCCGTCGCGGCTGCTGTCGTCACCGCCGACGCGGGCACCCTGGACGCGTGGCTGTGGCACCGCTCGGCGGCCGAGGTCGACCTGAGCGGCGACGAGGCCGCGCTCGACCATCTCCGCGCGGTGCTGCGCCAGCCGATCGACTGAGGCCGACCGAGCTCGCCCGAGATCGCCCGAGTTCGAGAGCTCGCCCGTGACAGACCGCCTGCCGGGACGGCCGACCCGGCATCGATAGCCTGCCGCGGTGATCTCGAGACTCGCGGTGTTCCTCGGCTCCCGTGACGGCAAGGACCCGGCGCTCAGGGACGCGGCGTACGACGTCGGGCGTGGCCTCGCCGAGCGCGGCATCGAGCTTGTGTACGGCGCCGGTGGCGCGGGCCTGATGGGCCGCGTGTCCCAGGGGGTGATCGACGGCGGCGGCCGGGTCTACGGCGTCATCCCGCGCTTCATGGTGGAGCGTGAGTGGGGGCGGGTCGAAGGTGACGCGGGCGTGCAGACGGTCGTCGTCGAGAGCATGCACGACCGCAAGGCGCTGATGGCCGACCGGGCCGAGGCGTTCCTCGCACTGCCCGGCGGGCTCGGCACGCTCGAGGAGCTCTTCGAGGTGTGGACCTGGCAGACGCTCCTGCTCCACGGCAAGCCGGTCGGGCTCTTCAACGTGGGCGGCTTCTGGGACCCGCTCGTCGAGCTGATGCACCGGATCGCGGACGCGGGCTTCATGGACCACGAGAAGGTCGACGCACTGGTCGTCGGGGACGACCTCGACGACGTGCTGGAGCGGCTGTCGCGGTGAGCCCGCGGCGCCGGCGTCCTCGACCCCGACACCCCGGGCCCGCCGCTGAAACCGCCATGAAGGCGGAGTGAAACCGCCATGCCCCACCCTGGTGGCATGAACTCTTCTGCACCCACCACTGCCACCGACCTGGCAGTCGAGGCACGGGGTCTGGTCAAGAGCTTCGGCGCCAAGGGATCCAACGCCGTGCGCGCCGTCGACGGGATCGACCTCGAGATCCGCCGGGGCGAGGTGTACGGCGTCCTCGGACCGAACGGCGCGGGCAAGACCACGACCCTCAAGATGCTGGCCACGCTGCTGCCGATCGACGCGGGCAGCGCCACCATCTTCGGCGTCGACGTCGCCACGGAGCCGCACCAGATCCGCCAGATGGTCGGGGTCACCGGCCAGTACGCGTCGGTCGACGAGAACCTCACCGCCACCGAGAACCTCTACCTCTTCGGCCGGCTGCTCGGTCTCTCCGGCTCGGCCGCCAAGCGGACCGCCGCCGACCTCCTGGAGCGCTTCGGCCTGGAGGAGGCCGCGTCCCGCCAGATCAAGAACTTCTCCGGCGGCATGCGGCGCCGGCTCGACCTGGCCGCCTCGCTCATCGCCCGCCCTCCGCTCATCTTCCTCGACGAGCCGACGACCGGCCTCGACCCGCGGACCCGCGGGCAGATGTGGGACACCATCCGCGAGCTCGTCGCCCAGGGCGCGACCATCCTGCTGACGACGCAGTACCTCGACGAGGCCGACCAGCTGGCCGACCGGATCGCGGTCATCGACCGCGGCGCGAAGGTGGCGGAGGGCACCTCCGGCGAGCTCAAGGCCAGCGTCGGCAGCTCCACGCTGCAGATCCGCCTCACCGACAAGAGCCACACCGCGATGGCGGCACAGCTCGTCACCAACGTGCTCGGCGAGGAGCCGGTCCTCACCCCCGAGGCCGGCGGCCTCAACGTGCCGCTGCCCGACGCCAACCGGGCCGCCGACGTCCTGATCGCGCTGCGCCAGGCGAGCCTCGGGATCTCGACGGCCAACGTCGCGCAGCCGACGCTCGACGAGGTCTTCCTCGCGATCACCGGCCGGCACACCGAGGAGACCGACCAGACCGAGACCGAGGAGGTCGCCGTATGACCACCCTGCTCCCCGCCGCCGGCGGCGCGCCGGTCCACAGCCCTGACCGCCCGCTGAGCGCACGCCCGGGCCTGCGCGAGACCCTCGACCAGACCTTCGCGATGGCCTGGCGCGCGTTGAAGAAGATGAGCCGCAACCCGGAGCAGTTCTTCGACGTGACGATCCAGCCCCTGCTGTTCACGGCGATGTTCGCCTACATCTTCGGCGGCGCGATCTCGGGATCGGTGAAGGACTACCTGCCGATCGTCATCACCGGGATCCTCGCCCAGACGTCGCTGACCGCCTGTATGGCGACCGGCATCCAGCTGCGCGAGGACATGGACAAGGGCGTCTTCGACCGCTTCAAGTCGCTGCCCATCGCGCGGATCGCCCCGCTTGCGGGCCCAGCGCTGGCCGACCTCGTGCGCTACATGACCGCCGCGACGCTCACCGTCCTGGTCGGGCTCGCGATCGGCTACCGCCCCGGCGGCGGCGTCCTCGGCGTCCTGGCCGGCTGGTTGCTCACCATCGTCGCGGGCTGGTCGCTCGCGTGGATCTTCACCTGGTTCGGCACCATCGCCCGCAGCGCGCAGGCCGTCCAGGGGATCTCGATGATGATCATGTTCCCGCTGACCTTCCTCTCCCCAGCCTTCGTGCCGGCCAAGACGATGCCCGGCTGGCTCCAGGCGTTCGTCAACGTCAACCCGGTCACGCTGGTCATCAACGCGACCCGTGACCTGATGAACCAGGGCCAGGTCACCGCCAACGTGGCGTGGGCGCTGCTCGGCTGTGCGGTCGTCGTCGCGATCTTCCTGCCGCTGTCGGTGAGGTCCTACAGCCGGAAGATGTGACCGACGACGTCGCGTGCCTCGTCCAGCAGGGCGGGGCCGCGGCGGTCGCCGTACTCCTTCTCCAGGTCGTCGAGGACACCGGGCGCGAGCCGCTCGGCATCCTCGACGGCCTTCTCCCAGCGCATCGTCGGGGAGAACCGGTTGTAGGCGAACCGGTCGGCGATGACGAGCAGACGCACCGCCTCCTTCGGCGGGAGCGCCTCACGCAGCAGCCCCCACAGGCCGATGGCGAAGAGCGCCACGCCCGCCACGGGGTAGTCGAGGAAGAGCCGCTGCGGCTCGAGCGCCGCGGGTGCCTTGCGGAGGATCTCCGCATAGAGGTCGGCGCCGTCGTCGCCCTCGCCGTAGCGGGCGTACGTCGTCAGCACCATCGCCTCGGCGTAGACGACCCACGGGGCGAGGTCCGCGTCGCGCATCGACGGGAAGCGCACCTGGCGGGTCTCGTCGAGCGCGGCGCGCAGCAGGTCGAGCCCGGCCCGGACCTCGCCGCGCGCCAGGGCGATCTGGCCGCGCGTGCTGAGCATCGTGCCGATGGTGCCGAACCCTCCTCGCGGGCTCATCGTCGCAATCTCGTCGACGAGCCGCTCGGCCTCCTCGACCCGGCCCCGGTCGAGCGCTGCGACGGCGAGCACCGCCTTGAGCTGGAGCGCGTCGTCGACCGCGCCGAGGCGCTCGAGGACCGGGAGCGCACGCCGGGCGAGCTCGGCCGCCTGCTCCACCTCGCCGAACTGCGCGTGCAGGCCCGAGAGCTGGGTGTGGAGCATCGCCGTGGTCCACGGACCGTCCTCGTCGGTCGCGAGCTCGAGCGCCCGGGTGGCGGCCTGCATCGCGGCCTCGGGGTCGCCGGAGTTCTCCCGCTCGTGGCTGACGAACTGGTAGCCCAGCGCACGGACCCGCCGGTCGGGGTCCTCCAGCAGGGCGTCGATGCGCGCCCGCGCGTCCCCGCCCGCAGGGTCCGCGACCGTCATGAGCACGGCGATGAGGGCGCGCAGCGGCGGGTTCGCAGACGTGGCGCCCAGGGTCTCCAGCCGGTCGCGGAGCACCGCCGCCTCGGGCGCCCCGGTGATCGTGCCGTTGAACATCGCGAGCGCGAGCGCGAGCCGCGTCCGCTCGAGCAGCTCGTCAGGCGGCGTCCAGTCGCCGAGCACCTCGGTCAGCGCGCGCACCAGCACGACGACGCGGGCGTGGTCGCCGCTGATCGACCAGAACGCCGCCAGCGCGACATAGAGGCGTACGGCGGCGGCCGGGTCGGCATCGCCGAGCGCCTGGCGCAGCACGTCGGCGAGATTCGACTCCTCGGCGCGGATGGCGTCCATGGCGGCCGGCTGGTCGACGCTGAAGATCCGGTCGGCGTGCTGGTCGGCGTACGCCGTCGCCCAGGCGCGCTGGGCGGCGCGAGCCGCGCCCTCCTCCCCCGCGTCGACCAGCTGCATCCGGCCGAACTCGCGCACCGTCTCGAGCATGCGGTAGCGCGCGCTCGCGCCCGCGTCGACGACGGTGAGCAGCGACTGGTCCACGAGCTCCTGGAGCGCGTCGAGCGCCTCCGGCCCGAGCATCGACTCGGCCGCGTCGAGGGTGAAGCCGTCGTGGAACACCGAGAGCTGTCGCAACGCACGGCGCTCCCGCTCCCCGAGCAGGTTCCACGACCAGTCGATCACCGCCAGGAGGGTCTGATGGCGGTCGGGCGCGCTCCGGTCACCGCCGCGCAGGAGCGCGAAGCGGTTCGACAGCCGGTGGGCGACGTCCTCGACCGACATGACCCGGATCTTGACCGCGGCGAGCTCGATCGCGAGCGGGAGCCCATCGAGCCGGGACACGACCTCCGCCACCGTGTCGTCGGGCAGCGTCACGCCGGGACGCGCGGCCGTCGCCCGCCGACGGAAAAGCTCCATCGCGTCCTGACGGTCGAGCTGCCCCAGGGCGTAGACCCGCTCCGCGCCGATCGCGAGCGGGGCACGGCTCGTCGTCAGGACCCGCAGGTCGCGCACGGCGGCGACGAGGAAGGCCGTCAGGTCCGCCACCGCTCCGACGATGTGCTCGCAGTTGTCGAGCACGAGGAGCGCCGGCGCCTGCTCGAGCTGCTGCGCGATCCGGGCGCGGACGTCGGCGCGCTGCTCCGGTGTCAGGACGCGCCGCCCGCTAACCGAGTCGCGGACCCCGAGCGCCGACCCCACCTCGCCGATCAGGTCGTCGGGGGAGGTGACCCCGACGAGCTCGACGAAGTGGACGACCGGCTGCTCCGCGGTCCGGGCGAGGACCTGCGCGAGCCGGGTCTTCCCGAGACCACCGGGGCCGAGGATCGTCACGACCCGGGACGTGCGCAGCAGCGCCGACACAGCGGCGATGTCCGCCTCACGTCCGATGAGCGAGGTGGCGTCGTACACCAGGCCGGAACGGACGGGCCGGTCGCGCGCCAGCAGCTCCTGGTGGAGGGCTCGCAGCGTCGGGCTCGGGTCGACGCCGAGCGCGTCCGCGATCCCGGTGCGATAGGTCTCGAACCGCTCGAGTGCGGCCGGGACGCCGTGGACGGCCGCGACCGCGCGCAGCAGCGCGCCGACGACCTCGTCGTCCGGGATCGCCTCACGGCGGGCCTCCTGCTCGAGGAGCGGCAGCGCCTCGGCGTACCGTCCCTCGGCGGCGAGCCGCAGCCCGGCCGGGCGGAGTGCCCAGACGTCGACGTCCTCGACACCCAGTGCGAGCCGGTAGCCCCGGGCGGTGCGCTCGATCGCCTCGGGGCTCGTCGCCGACCGGGCCCGTGAGACGACGACCTGGAGCGCCTTGCCCGGGTTGGCCGGGGTGTCACCGCCCCAGACCTCCTCGACGAGGGCGTCCTCCGAGAGGCCTCGCGGCCCGGCCTCGGCGAGTGCGCGGAGCAGTGCGTGCGTCCGCTCGCCCGGGACGGACCTCCCGTCCCAGGCGACGCGGTCGAGCAGCTCCAGACGGGTCACCGATGACCTCTCGATCGGACGAAGTGACTTCTCGGCGAGAACCACCGACCTCTCGCGAGGAACGAGTGACCTCTCGCGCAGGTCAGCGTTGCACAGCTCCGGTCAGCTCGACGGCCTTCGCGACGGCCGCGTCCCTGGCTGCGGCCGTCTCCTCGGCCGTGAGCGTGCGATCGGGGGCGCGGAATCGCAGCGCGAAGGCGAGCGACTTCTTGCCCGCGCCGAGCTGCTCGCCGGCGTACACGTCGAAGAGGCGGAGCGACTCCAGGAGGTCGCCGGCACCCTCGCGGAGCGCGGCCTCGACGGCCGCGACCGTGATGGTGTCGTCGACGAGGAGCGCGACGTCCTCCTTGGCGACCGGGAGGGTGGAGAAGACCGGACCGGGCACGACCTCGCGCGTCCTGCTCATCAGCACGTCGAGGTCGATCTCGATCGCGGCACTACGCGCCGGCAGGCCGTAGGCCTTGCAGACGTTGGGGTGCAGCTCGCCGGCATGGCCGAGCTCCTCACCGTCGACGCGGACCACCGCGCACCGGCCGGGGTGCCACGGCATCAGCGTGGCGTTCGCGACCTCGAGGGTCACGCCGAGCTCGGCGCTGAGGCCGCGCACGACCTCGAGCGCGTCGGCCCAGCCGGCCTGCCTGCCCTCGCCCCACCAGCCCGCGCGCTCGCGCTCGCCGGCGAGCACGACGCCCAGGTGGAGCGGCTGGGTCGGGATCGCCTCCAGGAGCTTCTCCAGCTCCTCGTCGCTCGGGCGCCGGTCGACGCCGTAGATCGGTGCCGCCTGATCGGTCGGGAAGGCGACGGTGGCGGTCTCGAAGAGGGCCACCCCGTCCTGGCCCCGACCGAGGTTGCGCGCCGCGGCCTGGAGCAGACCCGGCAGCACCGTCGTGGTGTACGCCGGCGCCTCGGCGCTCAGCGGGTTGGCGAGCCCCACGGTGCGACGGCGGATGTCGTCGGCCGGCAGACCGAGCGCCTCGAAGTCCTGCTCCCCCACGAACGGGAAGCTGACGACCTCGACGAGGCCGGCACCGGCGAGGGTGCGGCCGATCCGGCGGCGCAGCCGCTGCGCGCGCGTCAGACCGCGACCGGTCGCCCGTCTGGGCAGAACGCTGGGCACCTCGGTGTAGCCGACGATCCGGACGACCTCCTCGACGAGGTCGTAGGGGTCGTTGAGGTCCGGCCGGAAGGTCGGGACGGTCGCCGTGAGCGCGTCGCCCTCCACGGTGACGCGGGCGCCGATCGCCTCGAGGTTCGCGACGGTGGTGGCCGCGTCGATGTCGATCCCGGAGATCCGGGCCGGCAGGTCGACCGGGATGGTGATGGTGCGCGGTGTCGGGAAGCCACCGGCCACCGTCACCCCCTCGTCGACCGTGCCGCCGCCGTACTCCACCAGCAGCTCGACCACGCGGTCGGCAGCCAGAGACGGGAGGAGCGGGTCGACCCCACGCTCGAACCGCTTGCTCGCCTCGGACGGCAGCTTGTGGCGCCGCTCGGTGCGGAAGATGGAGGTCGGCTCGAAGTTGGCCGCCTCGATGACGAGGTCGGTGGTGGTCGCGGAGATCTCGGTCGAGGCACCGCCCATGACGCCGGCCAATCCGATCGGGCCGGAATCGTCGGTGATGAGCAGGTCCTCGGGCGAGAGCTCGCGGACGACGTCGTCGAGCGTGGTGAGCTTCTCCCCCGACTCGGCGCGGCGGACGACGATCGGGCCCTGGAGCTTGGCGCGGTCGTAGGCGTGGATCGGCTGCCCGAGCTCGAACATCACGTAGTTGGTGATGTCGACCGCGAGCGAGATCGAGCGGACGCCGACGGCCTTGAGTCGGTCGACGATGAAGGCCGGCGTCGGGGCGGCCGGGTCGAAGCCCGTGATCGTCCGGGCGACGAAGACCGGGCAGCCCTCGGGGTCGGCGATCCGGACCGGGTAGCCATCCTCGTTGGCCGGCGGCACGTCGCGCTGCGCGGGGTCGGTGAACGGCACCCCGAAGCCCAAGGCCGCCTCACGCGCGATGCCGCGCAGCGAGAGCGCGTAGGCGCGGTCAGGGTTGATCTCGAACTCGATGACCTCCTCGCCGAGGCCGAGGGCCTCGCGGGCGTCCGTGCCCGGCGCGGGCGCGTCGGCGGGAAGGACGATGATCCCCTCGTGGTCCTCGCCGAGACCGAGCTCGCGGGCCGAGCAGATCATGCCCGCCGAGAGGTGGCCATAGGTCTTGCGCGCGGAGATCTCGAAGCCGCCGGGCAGCACCCCGCCGGGGAGCACCACGACGACCTTGTCGCCGGGCTTGAAGTTGTGGGCGCCGCAGACGATGCCCTGGGGCTCTCCGGTGCCGTTAGCGTCGCCGACGTCGACGGTGCACCAGTTGATGGTCTTGCCGTTCTTCTGCGGCTCGGGCTCCATCGTGAGCACCTGGCCGACGACCAACGGGCCGGAGATCCCCTCACCCGTGGTCTCGATCGCCTCGAGCTTGAGGCCGAGCGCGGTCAGCCGGTCGGTGAGAGCCTCGGTGGTGACCTCGGCAGGCAGGTCGACGTACTCCTTGATCCAGGAGACGGGGGCCTTCATCGTTCAGAGCTCCCTTTCTAGACGGCAGAGCCGAATGCAGTGGTGAGGCGGACGTCGCCCTCGAAGAGGGTCCGCAGGTCGCTCAGGCCGGTCCGGAACATCAGGGTCCGGTCGATGCCCATCCCGAAGGCGAAGCCGGAGTAGCGCTCGCTGTCGATGCCGCAGGCGGTCAGGACGCGCGGGTTGACGATCCCGCAGCCGCCCCACTCGATCCAGCCCTCGCCCTTGCAGGTACGGCACTTGTCGCTGCCACCGGCGGCCAGGCCGGTGCCGCGGCAGACGAAGCAGGTCAGGTCGACCTCGGCGGAGGGCTCGGTGAAGGGGAAGTACGACGGCCGGAACCGCGTCGCGATGCCCTCGCCGAACATCTGCGAGGCGAAGTGGTCGAGCGTCCCCTTGAGGTGGGCCATCGAGATGCCCTCGTCGATGGCGAGGCCCTCGACCTGGTGGAACATCGGACTGTGGGTCGCGTCGTACTCATCGGCACGGAAGACGCGCCCCGGCGCGACGATGTAGATCGGGGGCTGCCGAGTCAGCATCGTGCGCGCCTGCACGGGACTCGTCTGGGTGCGGAGCACGACGTGGTTCTCCGCCGGCGCCGTCCAGATGGTGTCCTGGGTGGTGCGGGCCGGGTGGTCGGGACCGAGGTTGAGGGCGTCGAAGTTGAGCCACTCCGCCTCGATGAGCGGGCCCTCGGCGACCTCCCAGCCCATGGCCACGAAGATGTCGGCGACGAGCTCGGCGCCGGTGGTGAGCGGGTGCCGCCCACCTGCGGGTCGGCGATCGGTCGGGAGCGTCACGTCGACGGTCTCCTCGACGAGGATCCGCGCCTCGTGCTCGGCCTCGAGCACCGCCTGGCGCGCGGCGAGCGCCTGGTTGACCGCGCCGCGGGCCTGGCCGACCCGCTGGCCGGCCTCCTTGCGGGCCTGCGGAGGCAGGGCGCCGATCTCACGGTTGGCGAGCGCCAGCGGGGAGCGGTCGCCGGCGTGGTCGAGGCGGACCTGCTTCAGCTCGGCGAGCGTGGTGGCCTGCTCGATGGCGGCCAGCGCGGCGTCACGTGCGGCCTCGACCTCCTCCGCCTTCAACGGGGTGACCTCGACGGGGTCGTAATCGGTGTTCGGGCCCGACATGAGTGTCTGAGACTGCCTTTCGCGCGTGATTCGCCTGGTCGGCGCAGGCCCCAAGTCTAGGAACGCAGGCGTCCACGACGCGAACCGGTTCGCCGATGCGGGCGCACGAGGTCAACACAAAACGGCAAAATTAGGGCAACATGAGGAGCGCTCCAGCCTCATCGGTCCGTGTGTGGGTCACCTGACCCGTTCAAGGGAGACAACGATGCGCACTGCTCGGCAATCCTCCTCGGAGGCAGGTTTCCAGCGTTCCTCAGGGGTCTCGGCGGACGGTGGGGTGCCATCGGCGGGGCCCTCACCGATGGTCATGCTCGTGCTGTGCACCGTCGGGTTCGCGGTCAACTTCTGGGCCTGGGCGCTGATCAGCCCGCTCGGTCCCGTGTTCCGCGACCGCGGCAACCTCGGCACGATCAGCGAGTCCGACGTGGCCCTCATCGTGGCGGTGCCGGTGGTCGTCGGCTCCCTGGGGCGCATTCCGATCGGCGCGCTGACCGACCGGTTCGGCGGTCGGGTGATGTTCCCGCTCGTCTCGGCCGCCACGATCGTGCCGGTCCTCTTCGTCGGCTTCCTCGCGCTGAACTCCTACGCCCTGCTCCTCGTCGGCGGCTTCTTCCTCGGCATCGGCGGCACCGCGTTCGCCGTCGGCGTGCCGTTCGTGAACGCGTGGTTCCCGCCGGCCCGGCGCGGCCTCGCCGTCGGCATCTTCGGCGCCGGGATGGGCGGAACGGCGATCAGCGCCCTCACCACCGTCAAGCTCTACGACGGCCTCGGTCACCACTCCCCCTTCGTCATCACCGCCGCGGCGCTCGCTGTGTACGCCGTCGTCTCGTGGCTGGTGCTCCGAGACGCCCCCGGCCGGGTCGCACCGACGACGCCGCTCATGACCCGCATCGCCCGCGACACACGCCTGCCGATCACCTGGCAGGCGTGTGTGCTCTATGCCGTCGGCTTCGGCGGGTACGTCGCGTTCTCGGTCTACCTGCCGGCGTACCTCAAGACCGCACACGGGCTCACGGCGGCCGACGCGTCCAACCGGATGGCCGGGTTCGTGGTGGTCGCGGTGATCATGCGCCCCGTCGGCGGATGGCTCGCGGACCGGATCGGCGCGGTGGCCGTGCTGGCCGTGTGCTTCGCGGTGGTCGTGGTCTGCGCGGCGATCGCCGCCGGCACCCCGCCGCTGCATCCGGGCGGCACCATCGTCTTCCTCCTCATGGCCGCCGCGCTGGGCGCCTCCAGCGGCGCGACCTTCGGCCTCATCGCGCAGGTCACCGAGCCGGCCCGAGTGGGCGGCGTGACCGGACTGGTGGGTGCAGCGGGCGGGCTCGGGGGCTTCGCCCCGCCGCTGCTGATGGGCTACATCTACGGCCGCACCGACTCCTATGCGATCGGGCTGTGGCTGCTGGCCGTCGCGGCGGCGCTCGCCCTCCTGCTGACCCTCACCCTCGTCCGACGACTGGGCGGCGCCGCCCACCAGGAAGGAGCGCGATGACCACCCAGCACCGTGGAGCCGCGACGGGAGGCCTCGACGGCCCTCTGAGCGATGCCCTCGTCCGGACCCGCCGGTTCTTCACCCGCGGCACGGTCTCGGAGGACTTGCGCACCCTGTCCAAGGTCGGCGGCCGCCAGGCCGACGAGTTCTACCGGGACCGGTGGAGCCACGACAAGGTCGTCCGCTCCACCCACGGGGTGAACTGCACCGGCTCCTGCTCCTGGAAGGTCTACGTCAAGGACGGGATCATCACCTGGGAGGCGCAGCAGACGGACTACCCGTCGCCCGGACCGGACCGGCCCGACTACGAGCCGCGTGGCTGCCCCCGCGGCGCGGCGTTCTCCTGGTACACCTACTCCCCCACTCGGGTGCGCTACCCCTACGTCCGCGGCGTGCTGCTCCAGATGTACCGCCAGGCCAAGCAGGAGACCGGCGGTGACCCGGTCGCCGCCTGGGCCCACGTCGTCGACCACCCGTTGCGCGCCAAGGCCTACAAGTCCGCGCGCGGCAAGGGCGGCCTGGTGCGCGCGACCTGGGACGAGGCGGTCGAGATGATCGCGGCGGCCTACGTCCACACGATCGCGAAGTGGGGCCCTGACCGGGTCGCAGGCTTCTCCCCTATCCCGGCGATGTCCATGGTCTCGCACGCCTCGGGTGCCCGGTTCACCCAGCTCATCGGCGGCACGATGCTGTCCTTCTACGACTGGTACGCCGACCTGCCGGTCGCCTCGCCCCAGGTCTTCGGCGACCAGACGGACGTCCCCGAG
>NZ_JBFPJR010000052.1:0-20388 GCF_040838215.1 Nocardioides eburneus
CATCCCGGTCTTCCACGACGACCAGCACGGCACGGCGGTCGTCTCGCTCGCGGCGCTGATGAACGCGCTCCGTCTCACGGGGCGCACGCCGGAGTCGACCCGGGTCGTCATCTCCGGCGCCGGCGCCGCCGGCGTCGCGGTGGCGAAGATCCTGCTCGAGTACGGCGTCAAGGACATCGCGCTGCTCGACCGCGTGGGCGTGCTGTCGTCGGCGCGCGGCGACCTGACGCCCCACAAGTCGGCGATCGCGGCGGTGACCGCCGATCTCACCGGCCGGACCGGCACGCTCGCCGACGCCATGGACGGCGCCGACGTCTACATCGGTGTCTCGGGCGGCACCGTGCCCGAAGAGGTCGTCGCGACGATGGCCCCCGACGCGATCATCTTCGCGATGGCCAACCCCAACCCCGAGATCCATCCCGACGTGGCCCACCAGCACGCGCGGGTCGTGGCCACCGGCCGTTCCGACTTCCCCAACCAGATCAACAACGTCCTGGCGTTCCCCGGCATCTTCCGCGGTGCCTTCGACGTGCGGGCCTCGGCGATCACCGAGGGCATGAAGGTGGCCGCGGCGGAGGCGCTCGCCGGACTGGTCGGCGAGGAGCTGACCGAGGACTACGTCATCCCGGCGCCGTTCGACCCGCGGGTCGGTCCCGCGGTCGCCACCGCCGTCGCCGAGGCCGCACGGCGTGACGGGGTCGCCCGCGCCTGACGCGCGCTCGGCGAAGGATCCACAAGCCGGGCCGAGTCGGCGTACATCGACGCCGACTCGGCGGCGCGCACCGCAGGAGCACGGGCCACCCCCGACGGACTCTTCGCGACAGCCACTAGGTTGGGGGCATGTTCGCTGTCTACGCCGAGAGCTTCAGCCCGGAGGACCCGCTGAGCGGGCTCGTGGTCGGGGAGCGTCCCGACCCGGAGGTCCCCGACGGGTGGACCACCGTGACCGTCAAGGCCGCGTCGCTCAACCACCACGACCTGTGGTCGTTGCAGGGGGTGGGCCTCAAGCAGGAGGCGCTGCCGATGATCCTCGGCTGCGACGCCGCCGGCCTCGACGAGGACGGCAACGAGGTCGTGGTCCACGCGGTGGTGAGCGACCCGGGCTTCACCGGTGGCGATGAGACCGTCGACCCCAAGCGGTCGCTGCTCTCCGAGCGCTACCAGGGCACCTTCGCCGACAAGGTCGCCGTGCCGAGGCGCAACGTCGTCGCGAAGCCCGCCGGGCTGTCTTTCGAGGAGGCCGCCTGCCTCCCGACCGCATGGCTGACGGCGTACCGCATGCTGTTCACCCAGGGTGCGCTCAAGGCCGGTGACTCCGTCCTGGTGCAGGGTGCCGGCGGAGGGGTCGCGACCGCAGCCATCACGCTGGCTCGCGCGGCGGGCCTGAAGGTCTACGCGACCTCGCGCGACGAGGCGAAGCGGGAGCGGGCCCTCGAGCTCGGCGCCCACGAGACGTTCGCCTCGGGGGAGAGACTGCCGGCCAAGGTCGACGCGGTCATCGAGACGGTCGGGCGCGCCACCTGGGAGCACTCCGTCCGGTCGCTCAAGCCGGGCGGAGCCATCGTGATCAGCGGTACGACGTCGGGCCCGAAGCTCGACGACGCGATGCTGACCCACATCTTCTTCCTCCAGCTCCGGGTCATCGGCTCGACGATGGGGACGCGCGGCGAGCTGGCCTCGCTCGTGTCGCTGCTCGAGGCCTCGGGCAGGCGCCCGCTCATCGACCGCACTCTCCCGATGGAGAAGGCGCGCGACGGGTTCGCGGCCATGCACCAGGGCGACGTCTTCGGAAAGATCGTCTTCACGCGGTGACTCAGGTAGTCAGGCCGATCCCAGGGCGGCTGCGATGAAGGTCCTGCTGACCGGAGCCGGCTCCGGCATCGGCCACGAGCTGGCGCGGCGTCTCGCCGAGCGCGGCGACGAGCTCGTTCTCGTCGTCCGCTCGGCCGACCGCGCGGCCGACTTCGCGGACGCGACGGTGCTCGAGGCCGACCTCGCGGACCCCGGGTCGATCGAGGCGCTCACCCTGCCCGAGCGCCTCGACGCGGTCGTCCACGCCGCCGGTGTCGTCGAGCTCGGACCGGTTGCGGAGCTGCGCACCGACGCCTGGCAGAGCCAGCTGGCCGTCAACCTGCTCGCGCCGGCGATCCTCACCCGGCTCGCCTTGCCCGCGCTGCGCGCCGCGCAGGGCACCGTGGTGATCGTCAACAGCGGCGCGGGACTCAACGCCAACCCGGGCTGGGCGGCCTACGCCGCCTCGAAGTTCGGGCTCCGGGCGCTCGCGGACAGCCTGCGCGCGGAGGAGTCGGCCCACGGCGTACGCGTGACAAGTGTCTATCCGGGCCGCACCGCCACCCCGATGCAGGAGAAGGTCCACCAGCAGGAGAGCAAGGAGTACGACGCCGGCCGCTGGATCCAAGCGTCGACCGTCGTCGCCACGATCGTCCACGTGCTCGACCTGTCGCGGGATGCGACGGTCCCCGACGTGACGCTCCGCCCGAGTTGACCGCGGTGTGACCTCCAGCGTGCGCCAGAGCGCACCCTGGAGGTCACACCGCGGCGCCGGAGGGCCAGTGAGCAACGCCCACGACCACCATCCGCAGCTGGGTGCGGACCGTGGCGATGATCTGCCGCTCGGCCTCCGCCCGGCCGGCCGCGAGCATCGACTCGGCGGTCGTGACCATGGTGGAGACGAAGAGCGCGGCGAGCACCCGCAGGTCGTCGACCGACCAGGCGGCGGTGCCGGGCAGGCGGGCGAGGTCGGTGGCGAGCTCGCGCTCGCAGAGCTCGAGCTCGTGTCGGATCGCGTCGCGCACGGCGGTCGGCCCGGCCACGCGTTCGCGCGCGATGAAGGCGAAGTGGTCGCGCTGGCGGCGCACGTGGTCGACGAGCACGTCGACCGACCGGTCGACCAGCTGGTCGACGAGATCCTCGGCGGCGCTCCGGTCGACCTCCGACGCGCGGCGCACGTCCCGGAGAAGGGCGCGCAGCGAGGCGAACGACTCGTCGACGAGCGCGAGCCCGAGCGCCTCGATGGAGTCGAAGTGACGGTAGAACGCCGTCGGCACGATCCCGACCTCCTTGGCGACCTGGCGCAGGGAGAGGGCGACCAGGCTGGACTCGCGCGTCAGTCCGAGCGCCGCGTCCAGGATCGCGCGTCGGGTCCGCTCCTTGCGCTCGAGGCGTGTCTCGGTCACGCGCTCATGATACGGCCCGGTGAACAGGTGTGCTGCGCGGCTTCGGCGTAGCCCAGGTCACACGCAGCCTGTCTTGACCGCTACGGCCTGGGGTGGCGATATTTCCGGTGTACGGATGTTCACTCAATCCGAGGAGCTCCCCATGAGCCTCGATCTCGTCGGCCGCGCGCTGCGGTCCCGGACCCTCGCCGCGCTGGCGTCGCCGCACGGCGTCGACCGCTACCTCGAGCAGGTCCACCCGATGTGGGTGGCACACGACGTGCGTGCCCGCGTCGTCGACGTACGCCGGGAGGTGGACGCCGCGGGACAGCCGGTCGTCTCGACCCTGACCCTGCAACCGACCTCCACCTGGCGCGGCCATCGCGCCGGACAGCACGTCAGCGTCGGCGTCGAGCTGGCCGGGGCACGGCGTACCACCCGCGTCTTCAGCATCTCCAGCCCCGACTCCAGGCCGGGGGACCGGTTCACGATCACCGTGCGTGCGAACCCGGCCGTGGCAGACCGCCCCAGCGTCTCGTCGTTCCTCGCCGAGCGCGCACGGCCGGGGACGCTCGTCCACCTCTCGCAGGCCGAGGGCGAGTTCGTGCTGCCCGACCGTGTGCCGGAGCAGTTGATGCTGGTCTCCGGTGGCTCCGGCATCACCCCGGTGATGTCGATGCTCCGGTCTCTCCAGCGCCGCACGCACCGGGGTCGGGTGACCTTCCTCCACTACGCGCCGAGCCCGGACCGGCTGATCTACGCCACCGAGCTCGATGACATCCGCAGGTCCGGGCACGGCATCGACGTCCACGTCCTCCACCCGAGCCACGGCGATCCCTACCTCTCGCCGGCGTTCCTGGAGCGGCTCGTCCCCGGCCACCGCGACGTGCTGACCTACGCCTGCGGGCCGGCTCCGCTGATCGAGGCCATCCAGGCGGCGTACGACGGCAGCGACCGGCTCCGGGTGGAGTGGTTCAAGCCGCCGCGGACCGGTGGCGCGGCCGGCGGGTCGCTCGACTTCGCCCGGACGGGCCTGAGCGTCGCCAACGACGGTGGCACCCTGCTCGAGCAGGCCGAGGCGGCGGGGCTGCGCCCGGAGTCCGGCTGCCGGATGGGGATCTGCTTCTCCTGCACCACCCGCAAGCGCGAGGGGACGGTGCGCAACGTGCTCACCGGCGAGATCTCCGCGCGCCCTGATGAGGACATCCGCATCTGCGTGAGCACCGCCGAGGGCGACTGCTCGGTGGATCTGTGATCACGACGACGAAAGGACGACCATGACCAGTGTCGAGAAGACCGGGAACAAGAGACTGACCGCCGCACAGCTTGAGGCCTTCGGCGCCGAGATGGATGCGATCCGCCAGCGGATCATCGCCGACCTCGGCGAGGAGGATGCGGCCTACATCCGCGGGATCGTGAAGAAGCAGCGCACCTTCGAGCTGATCGGGAGAGCGTTGTTCTACGTGCCCGTCGTCGGCTGGCTTCCGGCGGTCGCCTCGCTCAGCATCTCCAAGATCCTCGACAACATGGAGATCGGCCACAACGTCATGCACGGCCAGTACGACTGGATGGGCGAGCCCGGCCTCAGTTCGCGGATGTATGAGTGGGACAACGTCTGCCCGAGCGAGCAGTGGAAGTACTCCCACAACTACATCCACCACACGTTCACCAACATCCTCGGCAAGGACCGGGACATCGGCTACGGCATCCTGCGGATGGACGAGGACCAGCCGTGGCATCCCTACTACCTCGGCAACCCGCTCTACGCCTTCTTGCTGATGGTGTTCTTCGAGTGGGGCGTCGCGTTCCACGACCTCGAGGTGGAGAACCTCGTCGCCGGTCGCCGTACGCTCGAGCAGAACAAGCCGCTGCACGCCGGCATCCGGCGGAAGGTCAGGCGTCAGGCCCTCAAGGACTACCTGCTCTTCCCCGCGCTCACCGGACCGCTCTTCCCGCTCACGCTGGTGGGCAACGCCGCGGCCAACCTGGTGCGCAACGTATGGGCCTTCAACATCATCTTCTGCGGCCACTTCCCGGCCGGCGTGGCCAGCTTCACGCAGGAGGAGTGCGAGAACGAGACCAGCGGTCACTGGTACTACCGCCAGCTCCTCGGGTCGGCCAACATCACCGGCGGGCGGCTCTTCCACATCATGAGCGGCAACCTGTCCCACCAGATCGAGCACCACCTGTTCCCCGACCTGCCCGCGCGCCGCTATCCCGAGATCGCCGAGGAGGTCCGCGAGATCTGCGAGCGCTACGGGCTCGCCTACAACACCGGTCGCCTCTCGAAGCAGCTCTTCGGCGTCGCGGCGAAGATCTGCCGCTACGCGCTGCCGACCCGGCGGACCGCGACCGCGCCGCACTCACCGGTCGCCGAGACGCCGATGGCGGCCTGAGCGAGAGCAGGGGAGACTGGGCACATGACCGCGTCGAACGAGCCGCCGCAGGCCGACCACCTCAGCCGCGCGGAGATCCGCAAGGACTCGCTGCAGGATGCCGCCGACGCCGTGGCGGGCACGGTCGGCGAGGTCGCGACCATCGTGGCGAAGGCCGTGCAGGACGTCGTGGGCGCCGTCGGCGGTCTGGCCACCGAGCTCTTCGCGATCCGTGACTCCGCGCGCAAGGCCGCGCAGGAGCATGAGGATGCCGACGAGGAGCCGACGGCGCCGTAGCACCGCCGACGACGCCAGCGGGCCGCCGACAGGTCGGCCTCGCGCCCACGCGGGTCGGATCAGTCCTCGGGGTCGTCGAGCCGGGCCAGCCAGGTCGCGAGCCGTTCGACGGCGGTCTCGAACTCCGGGTGGACGTCGACGAAGGTCTGGAGCTGCTCGGCGAGCCAGGCCAGCGTGACCTCCTCGTCGCCTCGTCGGGTGGTCAGCTCCTCGATGCCGCGGTCGGTGAAGTACATGGCGGCATTCTCTCAGTGCCGTGAATGACGACGGCCCCCGGTGAGACACCGGGGGCCGTCGTCACGGAGCCGAGGATCAGGCGAAGGCCCGCTCCAAGAGCTCCTTCTGCTCCGCGAGGTGGCGCTTCGCCGTCCCGACCGCCGGGGAGGTCGACGCCGGACGCGTGATCGGCTCGACCTCGCGGTCCAGCTCGGGGGCGATGTTGAGCGCGAAGGTCGGCCACGGGCCCATGTTGTGGGGCTCGTCCTGGATCCAGCGCACGGCCTTGAGGTTGGGGTACTTCGCGATCTCCGCCTGGATATCGGCGGTCGGCCAGGGGTAGAGCTGCTCGGTCCGCGCGATCGCGAACCGACCCTTGTCCTCCCGCTTGGTGCGCTCGACGACGAGGTCCCAGGTGATGCGGCCCGAGCAGAGCAGCAGCGTGTCGACCGCCGACGGGTCTGCCGACTCGTCGCCGATGAACGGGCGGAAGCTGCCGGAGGTGAAGTCGGCCGGCTGCGACGCGGCCTCCTTGCGGCGCAGCATCGACTTCGGCGTGAAGACGATGAGCGGCTTGTGTGCTCCCTCGAGCGCCTGCTGGCGCAGCAGGTGGAAGTACGACGCCGGCGTGCTCGGCTGGGCCACGGTGAAGGCGTCGTCGGCCGCCATCGTCAGCCAGCGCTCGATGCGCGCCGAGGAGTGGTCCGGTCCCTGGCCCTCGTAGCCGTGGGGGAGCAGGAGGACGACGCCCGAGTCCTGGCCCCACTTGGTCTTGCCGGAGGTGATGTATTCGTCGATCACCGACTGCGCGCCGTTGACGAAGTCACCGAACTGCGCCTCCCAGAGCACGAGCGCCTCGGGACGCGCCACGGAGTAGCCGTACTCGAAGCCGAGCGCGGCGTACTCCGAGAGCAGCGAGTCGTAGACGTAGAACTTCGCCTGGTCGTCGGTCAGGTGGGAGAGCGGCGTCCACTCGTCGGCGTTCTTGCGGTCGATCATCGTCGCGAAGCGCGAGACGAACGTGCCCCGTCGTGAGTCCTGGCCCGCCAGGCGGACCGGGCGGCCCTCCATGAGCAGCGAGCCGAAGGCGAGGATCTCTCCGGTGCCCCAGTCGATGCCGCCCTCGGAGATCTGGGTGGCGCGGCGTTGGAGCTGGGTGAGCACCTTCGGGTGGACGGTGAAGCCCTCCGGCGGGGTGACGTAGGCATCCGCGATCCGCTTGAGCGTCTCGCTCGGGACCGCCGTGTCGGTGTCCGCGGCCGGCTTGGCGGGGTACGCCGGGACCGTCTCCCAGGCCTCCGGCTGCTTGTCGGCGTCGCGCACCTCGGTGAAGACGCGCTCCAGCCGGGCCTGGTAGTCGGCGAGGACCTGCTCAGCCTCCTCGACGGTGATGTCCCCGCGGCCGATGAGCGACTCGGTGTAGAGCTTGCGGACGGACCGCTTCTGCTCGATGAGGTCGTACATCAGCGGCTGGGTGAAGCTCGGGTCGTCGCCCTCGTTGTGACCGCGGCGGCGGTAGCAGATGAGGTCGATGACGACGTCCTTGTTGAACGCCTGGCGGTATTCGAACGCCAGCCGCGCCACCCGGACGCACGCCTCCGGGTCGTCGCCGTTCACGTGGAAGATCGGCGCCTGCACCATCCGGGCCACGTCGGTGGCGTAGAGCGAGGACCGCGACGAGCCGGGCGAGGTGGTGAAGCCGACCTGGTTGTTGATCACGACGTGGACCGTGCCGCCGGTGCGGTAGCCGCGCAGCTGCGACAGGTTGAGCGTCTCGGCGACCACGCCCTGTCCGGCGAAGGCCGCGTCACCGTGGACGAGCATGGGCAGCACCGGGAACTCGGCGCCCTTGTTGAGCACGTCCTGCTTGGCCCGCGCGATGCCCTCGAGCACCGGGTCGACCGTCTCGAGGTGGGACGGGTTCGCGGCGACGGAGACCTTGATCTGGGCGCCCTTGCCGGAGGTGAACGCACCCTCGGCGCCGAGGTGGTACTTCACGTCGCCGGAGCCCTGGACCGTGCGCGGGTCGATGTTGCCCTCGAACTCGCGGAAGATCTGGTTGTAGCTCTTGCCGACGATGTTCGCGAGCACGTTGAGGCGGCCGCGGTGGGCCATGCCGATCGTGACCTCGTCGAGCCCGGCCTCGGCGGCCGCCTCGCAGAGCTCATCGATGACCGGGATCGCGGTCTCGCCGCCCTCGAGGGAGAAGCGCTTCTGGCCGACGAACTTGGTCTGCAGGAACGTCTCGAAGGCCTCGGCCTGGTTGAGCTTCTCCAGGATGCGCAGCTGCTCGTCGCGCGGGGTCTTGTCGTACGGGCGCTCCACGCGCTGCTGGATCCAGGCACGCTGCTCCGGGTCCTGGATGTGCATGTACTCGATGCCGGTGGTGCGGACGTAGGCGTCGCGCAGGACACCGAGGATGTCGCGCAGCTTCATGAACGGCCTGTCCTGGCCGCCGAACGAGCCGGTCGGGAACTCTCGGTCGAGGTCCCAGAGCGTGAGCCCGTGGCTCTCGACCTGCAGGTCGGGGTGGCTGCGCTGCTTGTACTCCAGCGGGTCGGTGTCGGCCATCATGTGGCCGCGCACGCGGAACGCGTGGATCAGCTCGAGGACGCGGGCCTGCTTGCTGATCTCGTCGTCGTGGTTGGTCGAGATGTCCTGGGCCCAGCGGATCGGCTCGTAGGGGATCCGGAGGCTGGCGAAGACCTCGTCGTAGAAGCCGTCGGCGCCGAGCAGGAGCTGGTGGACGATGCGGAGGAACTCGCCGGACTGCGCGCCCTGGATGACGCGGTGGTCGTACGTCGAGGTCATCGTCATGATCTTGCTGACCCCGTTGCGGACCAGGGTGGCCTCGGAGGCGCCTTGGAACTCGGGCGGGTACTCCATGGAGCCGACGCCGATGATGGCGGCCTGGCCGGCCATCAGTCGGGGCACCGAGTGGCTGGTGCCGAGGCCGCCGACGTTGGTCAGGCTGACCGTGGTGCCGGTGTAGTCGGCCATGCCGAGCTTGTTGTCCCGCGCCTTGCGGATGATGTCCTCGTAGGCCGTCCAGAAGCCGGCGAAGTCCATCGTCTCGCAGCCCTTGATCGACGGAGCCACGAGCTGACGCGAGCCGTCGGGCTTCTGCTGGTCGATCGCCAGGCCGAGGTTGATGTGCGGCGGCGTCACCATCGTGGGCTTGCCGTCGATCTCCTCGTAGGTGTTGTTCATGGCCGGCATCGCCTTGATCGCCTTGACGATGGCGTAGCCGATCAGGTGGGTGAAGGAGACCTTGCCACCACGCGCGCGCTTGAGGTGGTTGTTGATGACGGTGCGGTTGTCCCACAGCAGCTTCACCGGGATGTTGCGCACCGAGGTCGCGGTCGGCACCGACAGCGAGACGTTCATGTTCTTCGCGGTCGCCGCCGGGATGCCGCGCAGCGTCGTGTAGGTCGGCTCGTCGCTGATCTCCGCCGGCTTCGCCGGAGCGCTCTCCTTCGGTACCGGCGAGGTGGTGCCCTTCGCGGGCTCGGCGGCCTTGGCCTGCGGGCGGGGCTTCGCCACCGGGGCCGGCGCCGACGGCTCTGTCTGGGGGGCCGGCGCCGGGGTGGCGGGCTTGGCCGCAGGGGCGGCCGGAGCAGCGGGGGCGGCCGGCGCTGCAGGCGCGGCCGGAGCGGACGTGGTGGAGCCGTTGGGGGCCGCCGGGTTCCCGTTGGTCTGGAAGAACTTCACCCAGACGGGGTCAACACTGCTCGGGTCCTTCTTGTACTGGTCGTACATCTCTTCGACCAGCCACTCGTTGGCGCCGAACTCCGCAGGGATGTCGGCAGTGTTGGGGGATGGGGTGCCTGAGGACACGACGTGCTTCGCCTCTTCCGGATTTGCGCGCTGTTCGTTGAATCGGTTACCGGCCATCAAGGCTAGACCCACCCGTACCCAAATGCAGGGTCCAGGGTCGAGATTCGGGCAAGGTGTAAGACGTTCCACATGACCGCCCCCTCATCGCGGGCACGAACGTCTCCCGAAACGATGGATCAGCGCCCATGTCCATGACCCCCAGGTGCCGTCGTCGTGCGCCTCGCGGTGCCGCGGTGGCGGTGGTCGCCGCCCTCGCCCTCAGCGGCTGCGGCGCCTCCCACGACAAGACCACGCCGCGTCCGCCCACCGAGCCGCGGCCGGTCACCACTCGGACCACGATCGCCCACGTGACGGGCCCGCTGAAGCCGAAGGCGCGCACCGCCATCGTCACGCAGGTCGGCAAGGTCGTGGACGGGTGGTTCGATGCGGCGTACGTCGGCGGCGACTATCCCCGCCAGCCGTCGGCCTTCACCACGGCGTTCCCCGGATTCACCGCGGGCGCAGCAGCCGAGGCGCGCACCCAGCTGCGCCTGATGAGCAACGCCGACCTCGGGCCGCGCATCGACGGCGTACGTCCGCTGGCGAAGGCCGTCAAGCTCGACGTCCTGGCGGCGAAGGGATGGCCGGTGGGAGTGACGGCGCGGGTGTGGCTCAACTATCGCACCAGCGGGATGGTCACCCGGCAGTTGGTCCGCGGCCAGCTCGACCTCGTGAAGGTCGAGGGGGCATGGAAGGTCTTCGCATTCACCATCTCAAAGACCCGTCGACCACTGGCCGCGGCAACGGCGGGACCAGGGTCGCCGTCCACGGCCCCCAGCCGACGCCCGAGCGGGGGAGCCTCCTCATGAACCACCCGTTCACCGTGCTGCGCAGCGTCCTCCGGACGGGGCGTCGGCGGCTGGCCGGTACGCTGGCCCTGGGGATCGTCCTGGCGCTCGCGGCGCTCGTCGTCCCCGACTCCACCGTCGCGCCGACGAACGCCGAGCTCGTCGCGCTGCCGGAGGCGTCCGGCGTCGACCTCGGCACCCTGGCGAAGAAGGACGTCGTCTGGATCCTCGCCGTGGGCTCCGACGCGCGGCCCGGCGAGGACATGCTGCACACCCGCGGTGACGCGCTGCAGCTGATCGGGATCAACACCCGCACCCATGCCGCCAGTTCCATCGGGATCCCGCGGGACTCGTGGGTCGACATCCCAGGACATGGCGAGAACAAGATCAACGCCGCGCTCTACTACGGCGGACCGCGCGGCCTCGGGGACGCGGTCGGCGACCTGGTCGGCATTCGGCCGACGTACGTCTTCGTCACGAAGTTCCCCTACCTGGAGAACATGGTCAACGCGATCGGCGGGATCGAGGTCGACAACCCGGTCGCCTTCAGCGACGAGTTCCTCAAGCCGAAGGGGTTCAAGAAGGGGCGCATCCATCTCGACGGGTACGACGCGATGGCGTTCTCCCGGATCCGTCACGCCCTGCTCCGGGGTGACTTCGACCGCTCGGCCAACCAGCAGCGGGTGCTGGCCGGGATCCAGGCCAAGATCCGTGCCCACCAGAGCGACGTCGGCTTCCTCGCCAAGGGCGTCGCGTCGGTGATGAAGAACCTCTCGACGAACCTGTCACCGGCGCAGCTCTTCCGGCTCGCCCAGGCGGTGGCACGGGTGGATCCCGCCAAGATCCGGACCTGCGTGGTCCAGGGGTCCATCGGTGACGTCAACGGCGCCAGCGTGGTGATGCCGTTCGTCTCCGCCGCGCGCGCCATGGGCGAGGACGCCCGCGACGACGCGACGTTGTCGCGCTGCCGCTGATCCGGTCTGAGCCGACGACCGGCCGGGCGGGGCAGCCGGTCGGGCGGCCGGCGGGCGACGCGAGCCGGGGCGGCGGTCAGGAGTGTCGGTAGCGCACGACGTCGTCGCCCTTGAGGCACTGAGCGTCGCTGCCGAGGATGGCGGAGGGCACGGCCCACTTCTCGAAGTCGGTGCACGGCGGCACGTCCTGCATCGCCAGGACCTCCTTCCACGTGCCGTCCACGTCCTTCCAGACGGCGCGGTAGCCACCGGCCATGCTCGCCGCCTTCGGGCAGCTCTGCAGCGACGGGTCGACGTCGCGCATGACGTAGGCGAACCCGTCGCTCCGGGTCGCGCTGACGGTGACCATCCCGCCCTTCTTGCAGCCGGGCGTGCCGCCCAGCCGCTTCCAGTCGGACTCGAGCGCCTGGCGGAGGTAGGAGATGAAGCCCGTGGGCGCCGACGGCACCGCGTCGTCGGCGACAGGGAGCCGGACGGTGAGGTTCTTGTAGGTGTGGACCGTGCCGCCGGTGACCGGGACGCTGGTGGGGCTCGGCGCGGCGGGCGTGCTGGTGGCTGCGCCGGTCGGCGTCGGCATGCCGGTCGCCGGTGACGACGTCGTGCTGGGCTTCCGGGTCGGAGACTTGCTGGCGACACCGCTGGGCACGTCGCTGGGCACGTCGCTGAGCCCGTCGCTGGGGCTCGGCGACGTCGGAGCGCTGGTGCTGACGGAGTACGACGGCGTCGGCTCCGGCGACTCGGCCGACGGAGTCTGGTCGCCGCATCCGGCGAGCAGCGCGGTGGCGGCGAGGGTGAGCGTGGTCAGCGCGGGCGCGGTGCGCATCGGATGCGTCTCCTTGACGGTGCGGGGAAGGGCCGCCGACGTGAGCGGTCCGGTCACCACTGTGACGCATGGGACCGGTGTTTCGTCGGCATCCGCGCCGCCGGCGCCAAATGACAAGAACCGCAGGGCCGACCTGCGGTTCTTCAAGGGGCGCCCTCGGCAGGATTCGAACCTGCGGCACCTGGTACCGGAAACCAGTGCTCTATCCCCTGAGCTACGAGGGCTCGCGCCGACGAGCAGCGCGGAGACGACCCTACCGTCCCGCCGCCGTAGACGTGAAACCGGTGTCCGCGTGTCCGACTCCGCGGGCCCTGCCGTGCCTCGACTGCAGCTCGACCATGGCTCGACTGCGGTCCGCGGCGGCTCGGCCGATACCCTGGGACGGTGACTCCTGAGCAGCTCTCCACCGCGATCGTCGACGTCCTGACGACGCTGGTCGACCAGGGTGCCCTCACCCTGCCCGACGGCGTCCCGGCCAGCGTGACGGTGGAGCGACCGCGACAGAAGGGCCACGGCGACTACGCGACCAACGTCGCGCTCCAGCTCGCAAAGAAGGCGGGCACCAACCCCCGTGCGCTCGGTGAGCTGATCAAGGCCGGCCTCGAGGGGTACGCCGGCGTGGCCGGTGTGGAACTGGCCGGCCCGGGCTTCCTCAACATCGCGGTCGACGCGGGCGCCCAGGGCAGGCTCGCCGCCGACATCGTCGCGGCCGGTGACGCCTACGGTCACACCGACACCCTGGCCGGGCAGCGGATCAACGTCGAGTTCATCTCCGCCAACCCCACCGGCCCGCTCCACCTCGGGCACACCCGGTGGGCGGTCCTCGGCGACGCGATCGGCCGGGTGCTCAGCGCCGCCGGCGCCGACGTCACGCGGGAGTTCTACATCAACGACCGCGGGGTGCAGATGAACCACTTCGCGGCCTCGATCATCGCCGCGGCCACCGGCCGTCCCACACCGGAGAACGGCTACGCGGGTGCCTACATCGACGACCTCGCGAAGGCGGTCGGCGCGGCCGTTCCCGGCATCTTCGACCTGCCCGAGCCAGAGCGGCTCGCCGCCGTACGCGCGAAGGGCTATGAGCTGCAGCTCAAGGAGCAGCAGCAGCAGCTCGACAGCTTCAACACCCACTTCGACGTGTGGTTCTCCGAGCTCTCCCTGCACGAGTCCGGCTCGGTCCCTGAGACGCTCAAGCGGCTCGAGGAGCTCGGCCACGTCTACGAGCTGGACGGCGCGCTGTGGATGCGGACCACCGACTTCGGCGACGACAAGGACCGTGTCCTCATCAAGTCGGACGGGGAGCTGACCTACTTCGCAAGCGACACGGCCTACTACCTCAACAAGCGTGCACGCGGCTTCGACCACTGCATCTACCTGCTGGGCGCCGACCACCACGGCTACGTCGGCCGGCTGAAGGCGATGGCGGCATGTGTCGGCGACGACCCGGAGCAGACGCTCGACGTGCTCATCGGGCAGCTCGTCAAGATCATGCGCGACGGAGCAGAGCTGAGGTTGTCCAAGCGCGCCGGCACGATTGTCACCCTCACCGAGCTGGCGGAGGAGATCGGCGTCGACGCGCTGCGCTACTCGCTCGCGCGCTACCCGGCCGACAGCCCCCTCACCCTCGACGTCGCCGAGATCACCAAGGCGTCCAACGAGAACCCGGTCTACTACGTGCAGTACGCCCACGCGCGCACCAGCGCCATGATGCGCAACGCCGCGGATCTCGGGATGTCTCTCCCGGGCGACGCCTTCGACCCCGCGCTGCTCTCCCACGAGCGCGACGGTCAGCTCCTGCGTGCGCTGGCGGAGTTCCCCCGGGTGGTGGCCGCCGCCGCCGAGCTGCGTGAGCCGCACCGGGTCGCCCGCTACCTCGAGGACACCGCGTCGGTGTTCAACAAGTGGTACGACACCAAGGAGTGCCGCATGCTGCCGCAGGGCGACGAGCCGGTCGGCCCCCTCAACCTGGCCCGCCTCGTCCTGGTCGTCGCCACCCGGACCGTGCTCGCCAACGGGCTCGGCCTGCTCGGTGTGACCGCGCCGGAGCGTATGTGATGGCCGGGACCACCCACGAGGCCGGCTGGGCGCACGCGCCCGGCGCCTTCAGCGGCCCGTCCTGGCTGCGTGCGCCCGAGGACGTCAACGCCCTCGTCCCGCAGCTCTGGTCGGCGACGGCCCACAAGACAGACGGCGTCCTCCACGTCGGGGGCCTGCCGATCCCGGATCTCATCGCAGGCGTGAACACCCCGGCGTACGTCCTCGACGAGGACGACTTCCGCGGGCGGGCGCGCGCCTTCCGCGACGGCTTCGACGGCTACGACGTCTACTACGCCGGCAAGGCCTTCTTGTGCACGGCCGTCGCCCGCTGGATCGCGGAGGAGGGGCTCTGCCTCGACGTCTGCTCCAACGGCGAGCTCTCGGTGGCGCTGCGGGCCGACTTCCCGATCGAGCGGATCGGCTACCACGGCAACAACAAGACCCAGATCGAGCTGCGCCGCGCGATCGTCGCGGGCGTCGGACGGATCATCGTCGACTCCTTCGACGAGGTGGAGCGGGTCGCCGCGATCACGGCGGAGACGGGCCTGACCGCCCGCGTGATGGTCCGGGTGACCGCCGGGGTCGAGGCGCACACGCACGAATACATCGCGACCGCCCACGAGGACCAGAAGTTCGGCTTCTCGATCTCGTCCGGGGACGCCTTCGACGCCGTACGCCGCCTGCGGGACGCGCCGGGCGTCGAGCTGCGCGGGTTGCACAGCCACATCGGCAGCCAGATCTTCGACAGCGCCGGCTTCGAGGTCGCCGCCCGCAGGGTGCTCGCGCTCCACGGGAGGGTCCGTGACGAGTTGGGCCTGGAGATGCCGGAGATGGACCTCGGCGGTGGCTTCGGGATCGCCTACACCACCCAGGACGACCCGTCGACGCCGAAGCAGCTCGCCGACGAGCTCACCGGCATCGTCGAGCACGAGTGCCGCGCGCTCGGTCTCGCCGTCCCGCACCTCTCGGTCGAGCCGGGCCGCGCCATCGTGGGCCCGTCGATGTGCACCGTCTACACCGTCGGCACAGTCAAGGAGGTTGCCCTCGACGGCGGCGCGCGCCGCACCTACGTCTCCGTCGACGGCGGCATGAGCGACAACATCCGCACCGCGCTGTACGACGCCGACTACTCCGCGACCCTCGCCGGCCGCGCCTCGGACGCGGCGCCGGTGCTCGGCCGGGTCGTCGGCAAGCACTGCGAGGCCGGCGACATCGTGGTCAAGGACGAGTTCCTCCCGGGCGATATCCGCCCGGGCGACCTCGTCGCCGTCCCCGCCACCGGTGCCTACTGCCGCTCCATGGCCTCGAACTACAACCACGCCCTCCGGCCGCCCGTCGTGGCGGTCAGGGACGGCCGCTCGCGCGTGCTCGTCCGTCGCGAGACCGAGGACGACCTGCTCGCGACCGACATGGGCGCCTGAGCCTGAAATCCACCGACTCCCGCCTGCTGCGCGACGGCGCCAATCGGTGCATTCAGGCTGAGCCGTCGGGTACCTCGTCGGGGTCACGATGGAACGGAGGGTTCCGATGAGCAACGACGACAAGCTCGAGAACAAGACCGAGGAGCTCAAGGGCGCCGCGAAGGAGCGCCTCGGCGGCGCCACCGGCGATGAGAAGAAGCAAGCCAAGGGCAAGGCCGAGCGCAGCAAGGCCGACCTGAAGCAGGCCGGCGAGAAGGTGAAGGACGCCTTCGACTGACGGACGCCCTCGCCGCATCGGGGCCCCCGCGACGATGGTTGCGGGGGCCTCGTCATCCCGGGGTGGCCGCCGGCCGATGCGGTAGACCGATCCCTCCTTCCGCGAGGAACGCCAGGAGCGAGGCGAGATCCGTGCCGGCGCGTACGGCGTCCTGCTCGTCAGCGTCGCCGGGTCGACGAGCTCGACGGAGGTGAAGAGCATGGCTCCATCTTCGCCCGGCCGGGCCCGAGGCTCGCCTGCCGTTTCTGCGACTGGGCCGGCAGTTCCGTCATCTCGGCCGCCACTTCTACAGACTCGCCGGGCTTTCGCCAGACTCGGCGGTGACTGTCCGCGTGGAGAGCACGAGTCGGACGCCGAGGCTGAGGCTGGATACCCTGGTGCGGTGAGCAGTGGAAACCCCGGTGACAAGCCGATCGACCGTGTGGGCGTGGCCGTCCTCGGGTGTGGTGTCGTCGGCTCGCAGGTGGTGCGGCTCCTGCACGAGCAGGCGTCGGACCTTGCCGCGCGGGTCGGTGCCCCCCTGGAGCTCAAGGGGGTCGCCGTACGCCGCCTCGACGCGCCGCGTGACGTGGACGTGCCCACGGACCTGCTCACCACCGACGCGATGGGTCTGGTCGCCCGCGACGACGTCGACCTCGTCATCGAGGTCATCGGCGGCATCGAGCCGGCCCGGCCGCTGATCCTCGCCGCGCTGGAGAACGGCGCCTCCGTCGTCACGGCCAACAAGGCGCTGCTGGCCGAGGACGGTCCCACGCTCTACGAGGCAGCGGAGAAGGCCGGGCGCGACCTCTACTTCGAGGCCGCGGTCGCGGGGGCGATCCCGATCCTCCGTCCGCTTCGCGAGTCGCTGTCGGGCGACCGGGTGACCCGCGTGATGGGCATCGTCAACGGCACCACCAACTACATCCTCGACAAGATGGACACCTATGGCTCCGGTTTCGAGGAGGCGCTCGCCGAGGCCCAGGAGCTGGGCTATGCCGAGGCCGACCCGACCGCCGACGTCGAGGGCTTCGATGCCGCGGCCAAGGCGGCGATCCTCGCCAGCCTGGCGTTCCATACCCGCGTGACCGCGTCCGACGTCCACCGCGAGGGCATCACCGAGGTGACCGCCGGCGACGTCGCCTCGGCCACGGAGATGGGCAGCGTCGTGAAGCTGCTCGCCATCGCGGAGCTCAACGAGGCGTCGTCCGGTGAGAGCGCGGTCTCCGCCCGCGTCCACCCGGCCATGATCCCGCGCTCCCACCCGCTCGCCAGCGTCCGCGAGGCCTACAACGCGGTCTTCGTCGAGTCGGAGGCCGCCGGCCAGCTGATGTTCTACGGCCCGGGCGCCGGCGGCAGCCCGACCGCGAGCGCGGTCCTCGGCGACGTCGTCACCGCGGCGCGCCACCGGCTGCAGGGCACGACCGGGGCGGGGGAGTCGTCGTACGCCGACCGGGCCGTCCTGCCGATGGGGGAGACCCTGACCCGCTACCACGTCGCCATCGACGTCGACGACCGGGCGGGCGTCCTGGCGGCCGTCGCGACGGCGTTCGCCGAGCACGACGTGTCGATCCAGACCGTCCGCCAGGAAGGGCGGGGCGAGGACGCTCAGCTCGTCGTGGTCTCCCACGAGGCCACCGACGCGCAGCTCTCGGCCACCGTCGAGCACCTACGCACCATGGAGATCGTCCGCGATGTCACCTCGGTGATGCGCGTCGAGGGGACCGAGTGAGCACCACGATGAACAGCCCGATGAGCAGCCCGGCCAACGGTGCCGTAGCGAGCGCCGAGTCCGCCACCGCCGCGGCGCCGACGACGCAGCAGTGGCGTGGCGTCATCGAGGAGTACCGTCCGCTGCTCGACATCCCCGCGGACACCCCGGCTATCACGCTGGGGGAGGGCGGCACGCCACTCGTCCGCTCGGAGTGGCTCTCGGCCGTCGGCAAGGCCGACGTGTGGCTCAAGATCGAGGGCCAGAACCCGACCGGCTCGTTCAAGGACCGTGGCATGACCACCGCCATCTCGGTCGCGGTGCACGAGGGTGCGAAGGCGTGCGTCTGCGCGTCGACGGGCAACACCTCCGCCTCCATGGCCGCGTACGCCGCCAAGGCGGGTCTCACCCCGATCGTGCTCGTGCCCAGCGGCAAGATCGCCGCCGGCAAGCTCGCCCAGGCGCTCGTCCACGGCGCCCAGGTGATCCAGGTGCGCGGCAACTTCGACGACTGCCTGCGGATGTCGCGCGGCCTTGCGGACCACTATCCGGTGGCGCTCGTCAACAGCGTCAACCCGGTCCGTCTCCAGGGGCAGAAGACGGCGTCGTTCGAGATCGTCGACCGGCTCGGTGACGCCCCCGACATCCACCTGCTCCCGGTCGGCAACGCCGGCAACATCTCGGCGTACTGGCTCGGCTACAAGCAGTACGCCGACCTCGGCCGCGCCACGCGCAAGCCGGTGATGCGCGCCTTCCAGGCCGAAGGTGCGGCGCCCCTCGTGACGGGCGAGGTCTTCCCGGAGCCAGAGACGCGGGCGACCGCGATCCGGATCGGCAACCCGGCGTCCTGGAAGCTCGCGACCGCCGCCGCCGGGGAGTCGGGTGGCGGGTTCGCCGCCCTCAGCGACGACCAGATCCTCCACGCGCAGGCCGAGCTCGCCCGACGCGACGGTGTCTTCGTCGAGCCGGCCTCGGCGGCCGGGGTGGCAGGCTTCCTCCAGGACCTCGAGCTCGGCACGGGCCCGACCTATGCCGGCAAGCAGGTGGTCGTGACCGTCACCGGCCACGGCCTCAAGGACACGGTCACCGCCCTGGAGTGGTTCGGCGAGGTGCCCGAGGTCGTCGTCGACGCCGACATCGACGCCGCGGCGGCCGCGGCCGGACTGGTCTGAGGCGGTCGTGACCTTCGTCGAGGGGCCCGTCACCGCGACGGTGCCCGCCACGTCGGCCAACCTCGGACCCGGCTTCGATTCGCTGGGACTTGCGCTCGGCCTGCGTGACGAGCTGGTCGCCGAGGTCGTCGACGACGGTCTCGAGGTCGCCGTCGAGGGCGCCGGGGCGGGGGAGGTCCCGCTCGACGAGTCGCACCTCGTCGTACGCGCCATGCGGGCGGCCTTCGACGCCATCGGCGCGCAGCCGCCCGGCCTCCGCCTTGCCTGCCACAACGTCATCCCCCACGCCCGCGGCCTCGGCTCCTCCTCGGCGGCGATCGTCGGCGGGCTCGTCCTCGCCCGAGGTCTTGTGGCCGGTGGCGAGCTGATCCTCGACGACGACGCGGTCTTCCGCCTTGCTGCGGAGCTCGAGGGGCATCCGGACAACGTCGCGCCGGCGTTCTACGGCGGCTTCACCATCTCGGGGCGTGAGGACGGCGAGTTCTTCTCCGTCAACGCCTCGGTCGATCCCCGCATCAGCGCCGTCGTCTTCGTCCCGCCGACAGGCGTGAAGACCGAGGTCGCCCGCGGTCTGCTGCCCGAGCGCGTGCCGCATGCCGACGCCGCCGCCGACGCAGGACGGACCGCGCTCCTGGTCGCCGCGCTCGGCGGCCGCCCCGAGCACCTCTTGCGCGCGACCCGCGACTACCTCCACCAGGAGTACCGCCGCCCGGCCATGCCCGAGTCCCTCGCCCTCGTCGACGAGCTGCGCGCCGACGGCTTCGCGGCGCTCGTCTCCGGCGCCGGACCGACCGTGCTCACCTTCAGCGACGGCGTCGACTCGGCCTACACCGCCAAGCTCGCCGACCGCTGTCCCGCGGGGTGGGGCTGCCAGGCGCTGGCGATCGACCTCGAGGGCGCACGGGTCGTCTGAGGGCGGTGGCCGCGCCCCACCGGCGGAGCCCACACTGCGGGCGCGCCTTCACGAGGAGCCGCCGTGGCGCCGTGGGCCGCGACGAGCGAGTCCAGAGAGGCGAGTACGACGGCCTGACGGCCGCATGCTGACGGATCTTCACGCAGCATGAGTGGCTCGCGAACTCGCGGAAGCAACTGGCCAAAGCAGGGGAAAGGGCCTGGACTGCTGGTTCGAACGCGTGTACGGTTGTGGTACGGCCATCAGGTGATGAGGCGGTCCGGCCCCTTGGGGGTGGGGTAGCCGTCGAAGCCCGGCCGAGACGGAACGGTTTCGTGATAGTCCGGGGATACCGGGCCTCCCTACGTCGCATC